>DASYGQ010000043.1:0-4614 GCA_035999585.1 Bacteroidia bacterium
CTTGTTTTTATCTTTTCAAAGATACCTGCGGCACCCAGCAAAGCGATGACTGACAAAATCCGGAATTCAGGATTCAGGTAGAAGAGGTAATTTTTGGTCACGATGCCCGGAGGAATGGCGTGATACATCATACGGATATAATTCAGTGCGTAGTGAAGGTCTTTCGCATTGAAAAACACCCAGGCATTCAAGACAACAAACAGAGTATAACAGAGATTCAGGCCTGGAAGACGTTCAAGCCATTTGCCTAGAAACAGCCGCTCCAGGATAAGAAAAAATCCATGCAAAAAGCCCCAGATGACAAAATTCCAACTGGCACCATGCCAGAGGCCTGTCAGAAAGAAAACAAGCATTAAGTTCATATAAGTACGCGCTGCGCCTTTGCGGTTGCCACCCAGAGGCACATATACATAATCCCGGAACCAGGTGCTAAGAGAAATGTGCCAGCGTCTCCAGAATTCCTTGATGGAACGGGCCAGATAAGGGAAATTAAAATTTTCCGGAAAATGAAACCCGAACATACGCCCAAGACCCAGGGCCATGTCACTGTATCCCGAAAAATCACAATAGATGTGCATGGCATAACAAAAAGCGCCAAACCAGGCGAGTGATGCATCGAGGCCGCTGATGGGGGTTGCAAATATTTCATTGGCGGGAAGTGCAAACATATTTGAGAACAGTACTTTTTTGGCAAGGCCAATGATGAAACGCTCGGTACCGGCCGTAAAATCCTCCAGTGTCATTTTCCGATCGGTCAGCTGGGAGGCTATGTCGTGATACCGGATAATGGGACCGGCGATGAGCTGAGGGAAGAAAGAAATATAAAGTGCGAGTCTTACCGGGTTTTTCTGAACCGGACATTCTTTTCTGTAAATGTCCACCACATAACTTAAGGCATGAAAGGTGAAAAAAGAAATACCTGCAGGAAGCAGGATCGGCTTGAACTGAACCGGTTTCACATGCAGGACATGAAGCAGACTGTTTAAATTGGAGACCGCAAAGCCCGAATATTTCATGACGGCCAGCAGCATCAGATTTCCTGCAACACAAAAAAGCAACCAGAGTCTGGCTTTCCTCTCGCCTTCCGTATTGCCGATTGCCAGGGCAAGACAGTAATTAAACACGATTGAAAAAATCATGATCAGGGAATAGCTCACGCCGCCCCAGGCATAAAACACCAAACTCGCGATCAGCAGAACCACATTCCGCCAGCGCGGAGGCATGACTATGGTCAGAAGCAGGGTAAGCGGAAGAAACAGATGAAGAAAGACAAGCGAGGAAAAAAGCATACGGCCAAAAATAGACAAATCCCGCAGATACCAAACAGCCCCGGTTAAAATCGGCATAAGCCATGACAAGCATGTTCACTTAAAAAAATAGAATGCGCAATACGGCTAAATTGGCGGAACAGGAAGCCTCGATGCCAAAAAGAAGATGGATATGATCCGGAGGGATTGTATTCAGCTTAAGAAGACCTTATATAAAGAGTAGGTGCCGAAAGATTCCTCCCGGCTAATATATGCGCCAAAGACTTTTCCTGCGACCAGGAAATCCATGCATGGCCAGAAGAGCAAGGGGAATACACCAGTTTGCGGTCCGTTCAATGAAGTCGAGAAGCGCCTCGCCTGAAAGGGGCCGGATGATGGCGGTCGCAAATGCCCAAAGCACCGCCCAGATTAACAGCATCCGGATGGGCTTCAGCAGTGCGAAACAAGCAACCACCAGATCGGAGACCCCGATTATTTTCATCAGCACAGCAGCCGTGGACTTTGTAAATCCCAAAAGAGTTAAATATGGAACCCAGGCGGGTTTGACCTGATAAGCCAGAATGCCATGACCCAGAAAGGTGCCGAAAAGTCCGATCCGAAGAATCCATTCGATGCTGTGAGCCTGAACAGCGCTTGCCGGCTTTTCCTGGATTTTAATGGGCTCAGCAGGCCTGACTGAAGTTGCCGGGTGATCTTTTAATAAACGGATCACCCGGGCTTCTTCAGCGTTTGAACACACACACGGCTCACAACTGTTTTCAATATGAATTAAAGTCTTCATAGATTCCGGCGTGCATCTGATTACAAAAAATAAAAATTAAGCCATTCCTTATTTAACAATAAGGACGGAATTGTCTCTTTGGGAACCCATGATGATGGAGACCGTGTAAATCCCTTTTGGACGGCCTGACAAATCGTAATTGAAATCCATCGTTTCCGAAGTTTTGCTGGCTTTTTCGCTGGCCACTTCTTTTCCGGTCATGTCAAATATTTTGATCAGTGCATCACCTTTGAGTTCTGAGCGGTAATGAAGCGTGAAAGGGCCTTCCGAAGGGTTTGGTGCCACACTGATGGGATTGAATTTGGTGATCGCTTCTTTCACACCTGTGGCTTTGCAAACAGAGGTGCCTGACTTGTCCAGGGTAAAGGAATCCAGGGAGGTGTTTGAATCATCGTATGCCGTGATCACAATCTGGCAACCCTTTACTTCACAATAAACGTAATTGTAGGTAGAATTAAAAATATTCATCGCCCAGGCATCGGCATTTGAACCGGCTGTATAAAGCCCTGCTCCTGCTCCGCCGCAAACAATCTCGCATCTTCCCTGACCGGCTGCACTGCCATATTGCGACACCGGCGTTGTTGTGCTCACGCTCAGGTTCACAGGTTTGGATCTTTGGTAGTTATGATCATGACCGTTTAAGACCAGGTCCACTCCATAGGTATCAAAAGCTTTCCACCAGGAACTGCGGTATGAATTCATATCACCCTCATGCTGGCCTGTCGTAAAGAAGGGTTTGTGAAAGGATATTATTTTCCATACAATGGAAGGATCGGCAGCGGCGGCAGCTAATGTGTTGTTCAGCCAGGTGGTTTGACCGGAAGGACTCTCGGTATTCAGGGTAATGAAAATGGCATTCCCGTATTTAAAGGAGTAATACAGGTTGGAGCCTGAAGTGGTTGGCAAATCAAACATATTCTGATACATGGGAGTGCTTCCTGCATCGTGATTGCCCTGCGCATGGTAAACCACATTGTTCGCCAGAAAGTTAGATGCATAACTGAAGAAATCATCGTATTCGGAAGGTACATTCCCATCATACGTAAGATCACCGTTAAAAACAGTGAGTGCTGATTTCCGGGCGCTGGCCAGGTTGGAAACGGTCTGCAATACATTCAGGTCGTCCCTGCAATCTCCCAGGGCACAAAAGGTGAAATCGGTTGAATTGGAGGCCGGGGCAGTCGCGAATGTCTGCTGAGTTCCCCAGCTCTTGACGCTGGAATCAAACAATTCATAATAAATAGTCGAACTTGCATTTGCGGTGCCAAATACATATTTAAAAAAGGAGACACCCGTGTTATATCCGGCTCTTTTAACACCGGGGAATTTCCCTTTCTCGAATCCCGTTGTATAGCCCCAGCGTATGGAGTCGGCAGCACCGCTGTTACTCCAGGTAATGGTCAAACCATTCAAAGGGTCTCCGCTGCTTCCCCAGCGGATCTGGCCGGGAGCAGCTGCCAGACGAAATGCACTTCCGGCAAGCAGTAATAGTAAAAGATGTTTTTTCATAACAGTATGATTTAATTGGTTTTTACTTTTTATTTCCGGCCAAGTTAAAAGCGCAAGCCTGAATTTTCGATCCTTTTTTCCTCCATTTTTGAAATCCTACGGATCGGAAAAGACAAATACAACAACGCGGCAATGCTTCTTGTGTCAATGGATACAGCGGGTTTGCCAACAGCCATATTTTTAACTTCAACGAATGCAAAGCATCTTGTTATTTGATCTTAAAAAACATATTTAATGTTACATTTGTCAAATATCATACATGAAAAGTTCAGACGATTTGTTTTTACTCGTTAAATCACTTACCAAATCTGAAAAAAGGTATGTGCTTGTTCATGCATCCCGGTTGCAGAAAAAGGGGAAAGAAAATAAGTCGATTCGATTATTAAAGGTTCTTCAAAAACAGAAGGCTTACGATGAGCGGAAAGTCCAGCTTGCGCTTAATTATAAGGCGAGCGTGACAAATTTTTCATGGGAGAAAAATCGTCTCTATCATTTGATTCTGCAAATCCTGAAGCAATTCCACGCCAATTCTTCTCTGAAGATGGAGGTGGATGACATGTTCCATTTCGCCACCCTGTTATTCAAAAAAGGGCTTTATCAGCAAAGTCACAAGGCCATTTTGAAAGCCATCAAGCTTACGCATGTGGATGAACAGTTTCTGGAGATCCTTTACATTTCTGCCCTGAGAATAAAAGTCACGGAGCTGTCTGCCCAGTCTTCCTCGGAAATGGAATATGAGATGGGGCAGGCTTTGTTTGACATAGAAGACGCGTTGAAGAAGCTCACAAACCTCTCGGATTACTATAAGCTTCACACGCGTATCTTTTTATTAATACGCAAGGAGGGTGAAGCGGTGAGAAATAATGCGCAGCTGCAGGAATGCAACTCGATCCTGAAGCATGAACTGATGCACCGGGAATCGAAAGCGCTCACCAGCAAAGCAAGGGAATTGTTTCATTTCATCCGGGAAACCTGTCATTATCTGAAGGGAGAAGTACACAAGGCATACAAATTTGAGCTGAAGGATCTGGAGAGAGAGCTCGCAAAGCGAAGACA
>DASYGQ010000137.1:0-10313 GCA_035999585.1 Bacteroidia bacterium
GATGCTCTCGTAATAGGTCCGGTAAGAAACAATAATATCGTTGAGAAGAAGTGCAAAAAAAACAATCAGCACTCCGATGGCACTGATGATCAATGTCTGCCCCAGCTCCTTCAACCTTGACTTCTTGTATATGTTGCGGTATGTGCCGGTTATCAGGTACAGAAAAACCCAGAAGGAGGTGATGGCAATGAGTCCAAAGAGAAATTTACGGTCGAAATGAACAGGAACACGCACTCCGAATTTTTCGCTTTCAATGTAAAGCTTCCTGAATCCGTAAAAGCAGGTCCAGGCCACTGAGGCGGCCAGCACATCAAAGAATAAGTACTTGATTACCTGTACAGATTTATTCATTCAACTCAATGTATGAGCTTGATATTGTCAATATGCATTTCTGAAACATCCAGCAGCGGATCTTTAACCATTCCCAAATAAATGAGATAACTGTAACCAATCGGAACTCCTACAAGTGCATCGGAAAGCCGTACATACATTTTTTTCCAGGTCGTCGTGGGATTGAAAAAAACAAATTGGGTTGCGGAGTAATCACTGGTATTGACAAGGCCAACAAAAAACTTGGTATTGCAGCGGTAATTGATTTCCATATAAACAACTTCGCTCACCGAGTTGTGTACAAAGCTTTGGGTGGTCTGACACTGAAAGTGGGTATGTGTTGATCCGGATACTTTTCCGGCTTTGCCATCCAGGTATGCCGAGCCGGAATAATGTCCCTCAAAAGGGTTCAGGGAATCTTTGATAAGAATTGTATCGCTCTGAATGGAATCGATCAGTGAAATACCCGGGGAATCAAAGTTCTCCATCCAGACGAAAGGGTGAGAGTAGGAGGTATACGCAACCACTGGTTTGACCGAAAATTTGCTTTCGGGTACCAGGTTCATCGCTTTTGTCCATTGGGTATAAAAAGGGTAAGCTTCACGTTCTGCTGTGGAACCATTTTTCTTAATGCCACCCAGTACCTGAAGATTATGGTTTCCGGTATAGGGAATGGGTATTGTGGCAGGAAGTTCAAAAGCACCAACCAGCTGATTGTCGACATACACCCAGGCATCTGAAATGTTATGGGAATTACTGCCGTCAACGCCGGGGCTGGTTGTCAGGCCAATGGAATCGATGTGAATATAAGACGGAATGATTTCAGGTTTGCTACAGGAAGGCAGCCAAAAGAGTGCCTGGATCAGGACAAGCAGGGAGACAATCTGAAAATATGTGTGCGCAGTAAAAGTCTTTATCATAGGGGCTGACAAAGATAATAAACGAAGCGATCAGGGATTTATTGTTTTGACCTGCGGAAAACCTGCATTTAGATTCATTTTTTCAATGATTTTAAATGCCACATCCATGGCTTTATATCCATCATCGATATTTACGGGAGGTTCGGTATCATTGACAATGGCTGAATAAAAGTCTTCCAGCTCACGTTTGATGGCATTGAGGGGAGCAACAACCGGACTTTCAAAATAAAGTTGCTTTTTTTTCTTGTCTTCACCGAGGTCGAGGGTAATGGCAAAGGGATCGTCTGGTTTTTCCTCGTTGCGAAGACGTGTGATATTCACCTGTTTTTCAAGAAAATCAACAGAAATATAAGCGTCCCGCTGAAAAAAGCGTGTTTTTCGCATGTTTTTCATGGAAATGCGGCTCGATGTAAGATTGGCCACACAGCCGTTGTCAAATTCAATACGGGCATTGGCGATATCCGGTGTATCGCTGACAACCGCTACACCGCTTGCACTGATGCGCTTTATAGAGGAACGTACCAGGCTCAGGACAATATCAATATCGTGTATCATCAGGTCAAGCACCACCGATACATCTGTTCCCCGCTGGTTGAATTGGGCCAGGCGGTGAGATTCGATGAACATAGGCTGGGCGCAGTAGGGTCTGGCTGCAATAAATGCAGGATTGTACCGTTCCACATGCCCGACCTGCACTTTTACATCGGCTTCTTTGGACAATGAAAGAAGGGATTTGGCTTCTTCAAGCGTATTGGTCAGGGGCTTTTCAATGAATACGTGCTTTGAACGTTTGATGGCACGGGAAGCTGATTCGTAATGATGGAGAGTGGGTGTGACAACATCAATGGCATCGGCATGCTCCATGAGTTCATCATAGCTCCTGAAAGCTTTTATATTTAGCTCAGATTCAACAGCTTGGCTGACTTCTGAAGAAGTGTCGAAAAAACCGATAACCTCAAACCCGGCAATATCTTTCAGGAGCTTCAGATGAATCTTTCCCAAATGGCCCGCACCCAAAACTCCGATTTTTAACATAGGCTTGTTGATGTTTGGACAAAGTTATTTCAAATTGAAGCGGAGATTCCTTTTACTTTCGTAATATATTAACACATCATTGTTAAGCTTTATATGCCTATGGAAGATTTACCCAAGCACAAAGGACTCCGCAAGAAACTGATCGACCGATTGAAAGAGAAGGGAATTAGCGACGAAAAAGTCCTGGCTGCCATAGGTAAAGTGCCCCGGCATTTGTTTTATTTTGATTCGACTTTTGCTGACAAGGCATATGATGATATTGCTTTTCAGATCGGTGACGGGCAGACAATTTCACATCCTTATACAGTTGCACTGCAAACACAGCTCCTGGATGTCAAGCGGGGAGAAAAAATTCTGGAGATAGGTACCGGCTCAGGGTATCAGACCGCCGTATTGCTGGAACTGGGAGCCAAAGTGTTTTCGGTTGAAAGACAAAAGAACCTGTATGATAAAACCCGGTCCCTGCTGCCCGGTATGAAATACGAAGCCAAGCTTTTTTATGGCGATGGATATAAAGGACTGCCTCAATATGGCCCTTTTGATAAAATCATTGTTACCTGCGGAGCACCCGAAACACCACCCCTCTTGCTCGAACAGCTCAAGCTGTCGGGTATACTGGTTATTCCTTTGGGTGCACGGGAGCAGGTCATGACCACATACGTAAAAACAAGTGAAAATCAGTATCACAAAGAAGAATTCGGAGAATTCAGATTTGTGCCCATGCTTCAGGATAAAGCACGCGGACTGTAAATTATTTTTAAAAAGCTTATTGAAACAACTTAAGGTTTCAGCAATGAATCCATTCATTATACGTTGTTCTTTAAAATTCTAAAATTTAAATCTATAACCCAAAATAATGAATATGAAAAAATCAACACTTTTCATTGCTGCAGCACTGGTTGGAACCGGAGCTTTTGCACAGGACTTAACATCAAAGAAAGGTGAACCCATTCTTCCGGAAGCGGGCGATTGGGCCATCAGCATTGATGCCACGCCTTTTTTGAATTATGTCGGAAATATGTTCAACCGCGACTCAGCCAGGAACAAAGCCCCGTTTGCCAACTTTGTAAATACCAACAATATGCAGATTACGGGCAAAATGTTCAAAGACGCGAAAACGGCATACCGGGCTTCAGTACGTGTAGGGTTCTATTCAACCAAACGGATTGGTGAAATTCCGGATGCGACTCAAACAGGAACAATCAATTATCCGACTCTTCCAAACCTGAAGCAGGATGATATCAAGAACCTGGGACATTATGTAGGTGTAGGACTGGGCATTGAAAAAAGAAGAGGTAAAACAAGGCTGCAGGGTTATTACGGTGCAGATGCCTTCCTCTTTACTTCCGGTTCAAGCGTTAAGTACGATTATGGAAATGCACTGAATTCCGGTGGTGGTGGTGCAATCGCCGTTACTCCAAGCAACCAGACCACAACGGATTTCGGTTACAATACAACATTGGCAACCGTTACGCCATTTAGCAGCAACTTAACCAATGTAACCGACTCCTATGGTTTTCCTGCCCGTGTCACCAGCGTAAAAATGGGGCAGACATTCGGAATAGGCCTGCGCGGATTCATTGGAGCTGAATATTTCCTGTTCCCGAAAATATCGCTTGGCTTTGAATACGGCTGGGGCTTCAGCTTCAGCACCACAGGCACCTCTTCTTATACTGTTGAAAGTGTTGGCGGCACGCCTGCTTCTGTTGGTGTTCAGACCCGTAACGTCAGTCGCACCAATCGTGTCAGCCTGGATAATGACATCAATGGTGGCGGAAGCGGTTCAGGGACCGGCTCTATTAAGCTGACCCTTCATTTCTGAGAATCTGTTGCATAAAAAAAGGCCGCCTGAATGTAAGGCGGCCTTTTTTATGCTTTTTTATTTCAAATGCCTTTGCGTTTCCCGCTGAATATCTTTCTTTTTGATGTCTTCGCGCTTGTCATATATCTTTTTGCCTTTGGCCAAAGCAATCTCCAGCTTGGCCAGGCCCTTGTCGTTGAGGAAAAGCCTCAATGGAACAATCGCAAGGCCCTGATCTTTCAGGTTGTTTTCCAGTTTCCGGATCTCATGCTTATTCAGTAAGAGCTTTCGGTCCTGCTTGGGACGGTGATTGAAATGGGTCGCTTTTTCATATTCTTCCACTTGCATATTTCTAACCCATACCTCGCCCTTTTCGATGACACAAAAGGCATCACTTATATTGGCCTTTCCCTGCCGTATGGATTTGATTTCCGTTCCGGTAAGCTTGAGGCCTGCAACGAATTTGTCCAGGAAGCTGTATTCAAAGCTTGCCCGCTTGTTTCTGATATTTATGATAGGCTGATCCACGGGGCAAATTTAACAGTAAAAGCGTCCGAAACAGAAATTTCAGACTTTGTCACAATCTCTGGTACTAAACGAAGGCAGTTCTCTGAAAATTATGCGATATTTGCGCCTGTTTTAAACCGGTCTCCGGTCAACATTCGAACACATCTTAATTCATACAATCCCCCATGTCAGAAGGCAGACAAATTATTTTTTCGATGGTGAATGTCAGCAAGACCTTCCCACCAAGCAAACAGGTTCTAAAAGACATCTATCTTTCGTTCTATTACGGAGCTAAAATCGGTATCATTGGTTTAAACGGCTCAGGTAAATCAACACTGCTGAAGATTATTGCCGGTGTAGAGAAATCATACCAGGGAGAGGTGCATTTTTCTCCCGGATATAAAGTGGGCTATCTCGAACAGGAACCCAAACTGGATGATTCAAAAACCTGCATTGAAATTGTACGTGAAGGCGCCCAGGAGTTTGTGGATATCCTGAAGGAGTATGAAGTGGTGAACAACAAGTTCGCTGAGCCCATGACCGACGAAGAAATGGAGAAGCTTGTCAACAAACAGGCAAGACTGACAGAACTCATCGATCAGCATGACCTGTGGAATCTGGACAACAGGCTCGAAGTAGCCATGGATGCGCTCCGGTGTCCCGAAAGCGATACTCCCGTGAAGAACCTCTCCGGAGGAGAAAGAAGAAGGGTGGCTCTTTGCCGTCTGCTCATTCAGGAGCCCGAAATCCTCCTGCTTGATGAACCTACCAACCACCTGGATGCTGAATCCATCGACTGGCTTGAGCTTCACCTTCAGAACTACAAAGGAACCGTCATCGCCATCACACACGACCGTTACTTCCTTGACAATGTGGCCGGATGGATCCTGGAACTTGATCGCGGCGAAGGTATTCCCTGGAAAGGAAATTATTCATCCTGGCTCGATCAGAAACAGAAACGCCTGGCACAGGAAGAAAAGACAGAAAGCAAGAGACAGAAAAACCTAGCCCGGGAACTTGAATGGGTGCGTCAGGGTGCTAAAGGGCGCCAGGCAAAGCAGAAAGCCCGTTTGCAGAATTATGAAAAAATGGCAGGCGCTGATGTCAAGCAAAAAGAAGAACAGCTGGAAATATTCATTCCTAACGGCCCGCGTCTTGGAAATGAAGTGATTGAATCCATTGATGTTTCCAAGGCATTTGGCGACCGCCTCCTGTACGAACACCTCAATTTTAAACTTCCCCCGAATGGAATAGTCGGAATCATCGGTCCCAACGGTGCCGGTAAAACAACCTTATTCCGTATGATCATGGGCCAGGAGAAATCAAGCTCCGGTGAATTCAAGGTAGGACCTACTGTTAAAATTGGTTATGTGGATCAGGCGCATACCGACATTGATCCCAACAAAACTGTTTACGAAGTGCTTTCAGGCGGTAATGAAGTCATTGAGATGGAGAGTAAAACAATCAATGCCCGTGCCTATGTGGGTCGCTTCAACTTCAACGGTCAGGATCAGGGTAAGAAATGCGGCGTGCTCTCCGGTGGTGAGCGAAACCGCCTGCACCTGGCCATGACACTCAAGTCGGAAGCCAACGTATTGCTGCTGGATGAGCCTACCAACGATATTGACGTAAACACACTTCGCGCCCTGGAAGAAGGCCTTGAGAATTTTGCCGGCTGTGCGGTTATCATTTCTCACGACCGCTGGTTCCTCGACAGGGTATGTACACATATTCTGGCCTTTGAAGGAGATTCACAGGTGTATTATTTTGAAGGAGGTTATTCCGAATATGAAGAGAATAAAAAGAAACGCCTCGGCAGCTCAGAGCCCCGACGCGTTCGTTACAAGAAGCTGACCGTTTGATCCAAATAGAAACAAAGACCATGAAAAAACTGATTCCTGTGATACTGGCGGCCCTGGTGCTTTTCTCCTGCAAGAAGAAAGCATCACCCGATCAGGCTGCGATTGATAATCAGATCATCACTTCATATATCTCCAGTCATAACTTACAGGCCAAGCCAACCGGCACTGGCTTGTATTATCAGATAGATGTGCAGGGGACAGGCGCACAGGCCACTTCTTCATCCACGGTTACTGTCGTTTACAACGGATACCTGACCGACGGAACTGTATTCGATCACAGCAATGCTTCCGGTATTACCTGTGCGCTGTCATCTGTTATTCAGGGCTGGCAGCAGGGCATACCCCTGTTTAAGGTTGGTGGCAGGGGTAAATTGCTGATTCCCTCGGCGCTGGGTTATGGAACACAAGGCTCAGGAAGCATCCCGCCTAATGCCGTGCTGATTTTCGATATTAGCCTGACCAACGTTCAGTAATTCAAAGGGAGATGAAATGCGTAATAGACCGCCCCATAGGGGTCCCTTGTGGGGTGGATTCTCATGATCTTTATGATTAACAGATCATCTTTCATCTTAAAAAAATCATGATGATCAGCGGTCCAATAAGGAAGCTTTTTTTTGTCCGGTAAATTAGAGGATCATCGATTTTTAGAATTCGATCTTGTTCTGCTGGTAGAAAAGCAACAGATGTTCGTTGGCTTTATATTGTACCGCCGTCAGCACATCCGCTTCGCAGCATAGCGAAATAATCAGTTTCAGTTTTCCTCCTGCTACCTCCTGAATTTCAATTTCCAATGGAGGTGCTTTTCTCACCCTTTCATCCCGGCCTAAAAAATCGCGTAAGCTGGCTTTGATCTGCACCAGGTCCCGGTCGGCCGGTACGCTTACAAAAAGATCAAGCTTCAGGAAATCGTGTTTATGGTTATTTACAATGGCTGCATTGGAAACAGCACCGTTGGCAAGGATAGCGATTTTGTTGTCGGGCAAGAGCAGGATGGTATTGAAAATCTGAATCTCCATAACCCTGCCTGTGAAGCCCGATGACGTAATGATGTCACCTACCTTAAAAGGTTTGAAAATAAGAATGAGCACTCCGCCTGCCAAATTAGCCAGTGAGCCCTGCAGTGCCAGACCAATGGCCAGGCCCGCAGCTCCGATGATGGCAGCGAGTGAAGTGGTCTGGAAACCGATTTGTCCGGCTACCATGATAATCAGGATCACCTTTGTTCCGATCGAAAAAGTGGTGCGGAGAAAAGACTGTAACGAAGACTCAAAATGTTTCCGCTTCATCGCAGCCGTGAGAATATTCTCCAGCTTTCCGATCAGCCACCAGCCGATAATAAGAAACAATACCGCTCCGATGAATGCAGGGGCAGAACGGATAAACCAATCCATTGCCTGTACTGCGTATGCATGCATTTTTTCTTCGTTCATAGGGTATTTGATTTAGAGAATTTGAGAAATGGAAGAGTAAAGATATCTCCTTTTTGAATGGCTATTCCATTCATGAAGAATTATGAATGGAAAATATTTTTACATTCGGTGCCATGTACGACCCTTTCAGGGTCGGTATTTCAAATGTGATTCATCATCTATAAACCTGCGATGCCTTCGGCATCAATCAATGAGGAATCGATTTTGTTCTCCGTTTCTTGTATACGTCTAAAACAATCATAACCCCGAAGGTGTTAAAGGTTTATAGAAAACACAATGCCTCAAGCATCTCCGACCCCAACGGGGTCGGAGAATACCAGGCTTTATATAGCCGTACACGCGGTGTGGTGTTCGACCCTTTCAGGGTCGGCGTTTCAAACTGAATTTCATTTTTCTATAAACCTTTGATGCCTTCGGCATCAATCAATGAGGAATCGATTTTGTTCTCCGTTTCTTGTATTCGTCTGAATAAAACAATCATAACCCTGAAAGGGTTAAAGGTTTATAGAAAACACAATACCTCAAGCATCTCCGACCCAACGGGGTCGCAGAATACCAGGCTTTATATAGCCCTACATGCGGTGTGGTGTTCGACCCTTTCAGGGTCGGCGTTTCAAACTGAATTTTATTTTCTATAAACCTGTGATGCCTTCGGCATCAATCCTCGATGTGTTTATCATATTCACCAGATTCTTGCATTCCTTCCAATCAAAACAATCATAACCCTGAAAGGGTTAAAGGTTTATAGAAAACACAATGCCTCAAGCATCTCCGACCCCGACGGGGTCGCAGAACCTCACGCGAATGCTACATTCACTCTGCCCAATCGAATATGTACCTCTCGTCATAGGGGATATCAAATTTCTTAAGAAAGGCCATGTATTCTTCGCGAAAACTCTTTTTCTTATGATGTTCCTTTTGATTCATGATATATTTAATCACGGTATCAAGCTGTGAATGGCCATAAGAAAAAGCCCCATAACCTTCCTGCCAGCTAAATTTGTGCTCGGACAGTTTATTCTCCGTGATCAAATCATTTGTGGATTTCTTTATCTCTCTGACCAAATCCGAATGGCGACAAGAGGATTTCATACCAATCAAAAAATGTATGTGATCGGAAACACCATTGATTGCCAGCATTTTTTGTCCTTTGTTTTGAACGATTGCTGAAATGTATTGATATAACCGTTCCTCTCATGTTGGTTGTATCAGACTTTGCCGCCCTTTTACCGCAAAAATGGTTTGGATGTAAATTTTAGAATATGTTGACATAATCAAGAATTTGATGTTGATTATTAAATTCTTCCAGAGCCGCTGGTGTGGATTGGCTCCTCAGGAGTCCCGCTATACTGCTTCCCCGTTTTGCTATCCAAAGTGAAGTTAAAAAAACTGTTATTTATCTTTCGGTGTGAAACAGGAATTGTATCTTTAATTGATCCGCATTCTTAGGAATGGGTCGGGATATAAATCCAATTCAATGTTCCGGATCAATTCCGGAGAAGCTCAATTCACAGGAATCCTTAAATTTGCCGGTCTTTCAACATACGATTTAGCTTTCATTTGATTATGGCAATTCAGAAACCCGGTATTCCCAAAGGCACGCGTGATTTTTCACCGGCTGAAATGGTCAGGCGCAATTATTTATTCGATGTGATCCGTACCGTTTTTCAGCGTTACGGATACATGCCCATTGAAACGCCCGCCATGGAAAACATCGAAACCCTGACCGGTAAATACGGCGAAGAAGGAGATCAGCTCCTGTTTAAAATACTGAATTCAAGACCCCACGAAGCCAAGGATGCCGACAAGGCCGGCATGCAGGCGGAATTCACACGCATGCTGAGTCAGACCGTCAATTCAAAAACACTTACCGAAAAGGCCCTTCGTTACGACCTGACTGTTCCTTTTGCACGTTATGTGGTACAGCACCAGAACGAAATTGCTTTCCCTTTCAAACGCTATCAGATACAGCCTGTCTGGCGGGCCGACAGGCCTCAGAAAGGCCGTTACCGCGAATTTTTTCAGTGCGATGCCGATGTGGTCGGAAGCAATTCGCTGCTGAATGAGGTGGAGCTGGTTCAACTGGTGGATGAAGTATTCCGTAAGCTGAACGTGCCTGTTATTATTAAAATCAATAACCGGAAAATACTTAGCGGAATCGCGGAAGTGATCGGTGAGAAAGATAAGATAACGGACATCACCGTTGCCATCGACAAGCTCGATAAAATCGGGGTGGACGGAGTCAATAAAGAGCTTCTTGAAAAACAGGTGTCTGAAAAAGCCATTGCCCAATTACAACCACTCATTGCATTTCAGGGAAGCACGGCGGAAAAGCTGAATCTGCTTCGCGGTATGCTTGGAGCATCGGAGACGGGCCTCAAAGGCATTCAGGAGATTGAAATGATCTTTAAAACGCTGGCAGATTTAG
>DASYGQ010000108.1:0-6480 GCA_035999585.1 Bacteroidia bacterium
GATGGATCTTCGTTACTTTATTGCTGATGTATTTCTCTACTTTTTTTGCGTCACTGGTAAAAAAAGCGCCCGTCTGAACCGGTTTAAAATAGTCGGCCTTCAGCCCCTCAACAATCATGGCAGAGACCACCGTTTTTCCAACATCGGTTCCAATTCCGGTCACAAATATTGTTCTCATAAGAATGCTTGAGGTTTTACTGAATTTTCAAATTTCGTTAATATGATTCATTCCCGCAAATATTATACGGAATCTTCGTTTAGCAATAAACGATTGAATAAATGCAGGTTATAGTCAGAGATGCGGCATAAATTCAGGCAACTGACACGAGAAGTTGAGCGAGCTTCCGGGTTTCCTCTGTTGTGTTGAAACTGTGCAGACAGATTCGCAGGCGTTCAGTGCCTTCGGGCACTGTAGGGCTCAGGATTGGTCTCACATCAAAGCCTGCCTTTACAAGTTGTCCTGATTTCTCCCTGACCTTTTCATTTCCGGGCACCAGCATACATTGAATCGGCGACGCTGATGGAAGAAGCCTATCAATACCAAACACCTTGGTCTCCTTTGTAAAAGCATGTATCAAAGTGTTCAGCTTTTCACGTTCGCCTGCGCTTTCTTCCAGCAATTCATAAGAGGCGGCAATGGCAGCGAGACTGGAAGAGGGTATGGCTGTCGTATAAATGAATGACCGCGCATAATTGATGAGCCAGTCGCGCAAAACAACTCCGCCAAGGACGATGGCGCCGTGACAGCCCAGCGCTTTGCCGAAGGTATGTACTCTTGCAAAAACGGAGTGCCGGCGTTCCACAAGACCTTCTCCTTTCTTACCGCAAACACCGGTGGCATGAGCCTCATCCACAATCAGGTTGGCTCCATACTTTTCGCACAAGGCACTGATGAGGTCAAGTAAACCGAAGTCCCCATCCATGGAATAAACTGACTCTATTGCCACAAATATCTGTCCTCCGTTTTTAGCGCTTTCTTTCAAGCGCTCCTCCAGATGAAGCACATCATTGTGACGGAAGGCAAAGGCATTTGCTTTCGAAAGACGGATACCATCGCGTATGGAAGCATGGCTGAGGGCATCATACAAAATGGTATCTCCGCGGGAGGCGATGCATGAGAATAGTCCGAGGTTAGCATCATAGCCCGAATTGAATATCAGCCCTGCTTCTTCTCCATGCCATCTTGCAATCTGTGATTCCAGGGTTTCCGCGAAAATGGTGTTTCCGCTCAGCAGGCGTGAGCCGGTTGATCCGGCAGATGAATACGATCGAAGGTGTTTATCAAGTTTTTGCTTAAACAAAGAAGAGCGTACAAAGCCAAGGTAATCGTTTGAACAGAAATCGATGAGGGTATGGTTCTGACGAAGTATGCGAAAGGCGCCGGCTTCTCTTCGTTGACGGAGAGCTTCATTCATACGGGATTCGGCGGGTAATGGAATCTTGGGCATACAGCTTATTCCTTTGAAAGATCCACCCGGATGCCTCCGCTGAAAACCCAGGTGCTGATGTTATGCTGCACGTTGGCTGGGTAGTCGTTCAGTGATGAGCGGAAATATTTATATTCGTAATTCGGGAAAAGGAACACATAGGTATGCGGATAGAGCTTGTAATCCACCGTGAACCCCAGGGTAACATAAAAGCTCTTGGCCAGGTGATCGCCTCCGAAATAGTTTAGTCTGCGCGCACCGTGATAGCCGAAATAACCGAAATGCACATTGCCATTGATGGAGAGAGGTGATTTGCTCATGGGAAAGAAAGGAATCTCCATCTGAGCATACATCTTGTCAAAAACGAAAGTCTCATTCATCAGCACGATATGGTTCTGCTGGGAGGTGATCTGAAGCTTGTCCATAAACGCCTCTTCAAAGCTCAGTCCAAAGCCATAACGAATTTTGGCAAGGGGAAATTGCACATTCAGGTCAGCAAAACGGGTGGCATTTTTTGATTTGAAATCGATGTGATCGCCATTTACAAGAACCGAGCCGTCGCGGTTGAGTAAATTATTGTTCTCCATGTGGGAATTCCAATAGGCAGTACCTTCACCCACGCTGGCTCCGATGTAGTATTTCTCATAGCTCACCCGCAGGTCATGGTAATAGCCGAACTGGGCAAAACCACAGGAAGCTGTCAGCAATAACACCAAAGCGAGTACTGATTTTTTCAAAGATGCGGGTATTAAGATAATCCCTTTCCGTGTGCCGGATCAGGCCATGCTTTCCGTCTTCTTCTTGTCTCTAAAAGCCTGCTTGGGCTTTAATCCTAATGTTTTAAACAGATCCATGTCTTCGTTGAAAGCAGGGTTCGGTGTAGTCAGCAGTTTGTCGCCCGCAAATATGGAACCTGCACCGGCCAGGAAACAAAGTGCCTGCGCTTCGGCACTCATCTGAAGCCGGCCTGCCGAAAGACGTACAACTGTTCCAGGCATTACAATACGTGTGGTGGCAATCATGCGGATCATGTCCCAGGATGGGATCTGCTCCTGATCGGCCAGAGGAGTACCTTCCACTGGCACCAAGGCATTGATGGGAACCGACTCCGGATGAACAGGCAATGAAGCCAGTGTCTTGAGCATACCAATGCGGTCTTCCGCACTTTCACCCATTCCGATGATACCGCCGGAACAAATGGTAAGTCCGGCTTTGCGTACGTTTTTCAGGGTCTGAAGACGATCGTCATAGGTGCGGGTCGTGATCACTTCTCGGTAAAATTCTTCGGATGAATCGATGTTGTGGTTATAGGCATACAAACCGGCATCCGCCAGTTTTTGAGCCTGTTGCTCGGTGATCATTCCAAGGGTGCAGCACACTTCCAGCCCTTGCGCATTGATGCCTTTGACCATGTCGAGCACAGCATCGAAATCGCGATTGTCGCGCACCTCTCTCCACGCAGCACCCAGGCACATGCGGGATGCACCACCGGCTTTGGCATTCGTGGCGGCTGTCACTACCTCGTCCTGCGACAAAAGCTTATGTACTTTCACTTCAGTATGGTAGCGGGCGGCCTGAGGGCAATAGGCACAGTCTTCGGGGCAACCACCGGTCTTGATGGAAAGCAG
Organism: Bacteroidia bacterium; assembly: GCA_035999585.1. Taxonomy (GTDB): domain Bacteria; phylum Bacteroidota; class Bacteroidia; order Palsa-965; family Palsa-965; genus Palsa-965. The sequence continues at coordinate 3,056 of DASYGQ010000108.1, forward strand.
GGAACTCACCTGTACTTCATCAGGCTTGTGGTATTTGCGGTGCATGGTGGCCGCATTGAATATCAGTTCAAGCAGAGGAGTGTGATAAACCGCTGCAATCTCTTCCTTAGTCCAGTTACTTCTTATGTCTGACATATATTACAAATATAGGATTTTATCGAAAAAAACAAAATTAAAGGCCGCTAAACTACTCATTTCTTATGAAGGTTTTGACACCTGTGGATATCTTGGAAATTACGAAGGATACCATCCTGGGGAAAGCTATGATTTCGTTCGGTGAGGAATGAAATTGGCCGCTGATTATCATGAAAATCAGCGGCCCAATGGGCTATCTCTTGCCAGGGTTAGGGAGGTGATTGGCTGGATTATGCATATTTAGTTCACAAAACAAAGACTTCATATAAATAGTGTAAAATACTGACAATCAAACAATATTAAATATTCAATACTCAATATTCAACGTTCATGTGGGGGTTAAACAACCATCCGGGCAGAAATGAATACATTTGCCTTTCGATGAGTATGAGAATAGATATACTGACTGTAGTACCCGGCCTGCTGGATAGTCCCTTTGGCTTTTCGATCCTTAAAAGGGCTATCGACAAACAATTGGTGGAAGTCAACGTCATTAACCTGCGGGATTATGCCACCAACAAGCACCGGACGGTAGATGATTACCCCTATGGCGGCGGAGCTGGTATGGTCATGATGATTGAACCGATCGACCGTTGCATCAGCGAACTCAAAGCCAAGCGAACTTACGATGAAGTCATCTACCTGAGCCCCGATGGTGAGCTGCTCGACCAGAAAATGGCCAATCGGATGAGCAGCCACAAGAACCTCATTTTGCTTTGCGGGCATTACAAAGGAGTGGACGAACGTGTTCGTCAGCACCTCATTACCAGGGAGATATCCATAGGCGACTATGTCCTTTCCGGAGGCGAACTGGCAGCAGCGGTACTCTGCGATACGGTTATCCGGCTGATTCCCGGAGTGTTGTCTGACGAGACCTCTGCCCTTTCCGACTCCTTTCAGGACAACCTCATTGCTCCACCAGCTTACACCCGGCCTGCTGAATACAATGGACTGAAGGTCCCCGACATCCTGCTTTCGGGCAATACCCCTGAAGTGGATAAATGGCGGCATGAGCAAAGCCTGGAACGCACGAAAGAACGCCGGCCAGACTTGCTGAAATAACCGTTTTTTGTAATCTGGGGGCTATTACAAGAACTTTTCTGTAACTCACTTAAGTATAAAAACTTAAGTCCGATGTTTAAAATAAAAATTTGCATTTGTAAGTGTATTTGTAAATTAAAATTGTACATTTGCAACCCATTTTGGAGATATTAAAACAAAAAGCCATGAACGCCAACATCTTAAATTTCATACACGAGCAATTGGGTAACAAGAGCAAACTCCCTGTTTTCAAAGCAGGTGATACTGTTACCGTACACTATAAAATCAAAGAAGGCGACAAAGAACGCGTTCAGCAGTTTCAGGGTGTTGTCATCCAGCGCAAAGGCATTGCTGCCACTGAATCTTTTACTGTTCGTAAGATCTCCAACGGTGTTGGTGTAGAGCGTATCTTCCCTATCACTTCTCCTTTCATCGACAAGATCGACGTGAACAAAGTTGGTATCGTACGCCGCGCCCGTATCTTCTACATGCGTGAACTCACTGGCAAAAGCGCCCGTATCGCTGAAAAGAAGAACTACACTACTTCTACTGAAGCTACTCCTGCTTAACAGGACTCTAATACATACATACATTCATAAACCCGTCAAGGCTCTGCTCTGACGGGTTTGTTTTTTCATAGCTTTGAAAGCCCGTTCATCCACCTGACCGATCAAAACATCATACCTTTCTGAATGAAACAATTCTTTCTTTATCTCATGGCCGCCATCTATGCCGCTGCAGGTGTCTATCACTTCGTGAAACCCGGTTTTTACCTCAAGCTGATGCCCACCTGGCTGCCATGGCCCGGTGCACTGGTCTTCTGGAGCGGGGTTGCTGAGATACTCCTCGCACTGCTTCTGATCCCGGACTCCACCCGGGCCACATCGGCCTGGCTCATCATTGCCATGCTGGTGGTGTTCTTCTTCACGATACACATTCCGCAAACAATCGATTTCTACCAGCGCCAGAGCCGTTACCTGATGATCAGTGTCATCCGCCTTCCCATCCAGTTTGTTCTCGTCTGGTGGGCCTGGCTCTATACCAAAGCCTGATTCAAAACCTTTATTCCGTTCTCATGAAAAGAATAACCGTTTACTGTGGCTCCTCTCCGGGAACCGAACCCATCTACGAACAGGAAGCCCGCGCCTTGGGTAAACTGCTGGCCGAAAAAGGCATGGAGCTCGTCTATGGCGGAGCCAAAATTGGATTGATGGGCGCAGTGGCCGATGGCGTGCTCGCACACAAAGGAAAGGTGATTGGCGTTCTACCCGGCTTCCTCAAAGCCAAAGAGGTGGCCCATGAATCGCTTACCGCCCTCATACTCGTCGACACCATGCACGAACGCAAGATGAAAATGCATGACCTGTCTGACGGCATCATTGCCTTACCCGGAGGCTATGGAACACTCGAAGAGCTTTTCGAAATGCTCACCTGGAGCCAGCTGGGCTTACACCAAAAACCAATCGGACTGCTGAACACAAACGGATTTTACAAAGAGTTGCTGGCTTTTATCGATACAATGATACAGAAAGGATTTCTCAAACAGGTCAACCGTGATATGCTGTTGGTGAGCGATTCTATTCCCGACCTGCTGGCGAAGATGCAGGCGTATCAGGCGCCTGTGGTTGAGAAGTGGATGGATCGTGGGAAGACTTGAAATGAAGTTCGATTGTCGAATATTCTCTAAATAAACAATATCGAATATCGAACTCCGAATATCGAATGCCGAAGTTTGTAGATATCTTCATCTCACTTCGAATAATGATTGAAGGGAATTCCAGGTCCACTGGCTTAACAGCACGACTTTAATCTTTTCTCCTTTTCTCATCAGCTTTGTCACCTTGCTGATCATCTTTGTCACTTTTCTCGTCGCCTTTGTTACATTGTCGATCACCTTTGACACATTTCTCGTAGACTTTGCGACATTGTCGATCAACTTTGTCACTTTTCTTGTAAGCTTTGGGAATTATCGATCATGTTTGCCACTTTTCTCGTCGCCTTTGTTACATTGTCGATCACCTTTGACACATTTCTCGTAGACTTTGGGACATTGTCGATCACCTTTGACACATTTCTCGTAGACTTTGGGACATTGTCGATCATCTTTGTCACTTTTCTCGTAGATATTGAGACATTGTCGATCATCTTTCCGGAAAAGAGACCTGTGAAAGGCTAAAATCCTGAAGATGAATTAAATAATTGGAAAGTAAAAAGGAATATCGAATATCGAACACCGAATTTCGAACTCC
>DASYGQ010000109.1:0-7535 GCA_035999585.1 Bacteroidia bacterium
GAAGAAGAACCCATTCCTGGCTTTGCCTGAATGATTTCAGAAATTATGAATAATTTGTAAATTGCCGTCATGCCAGCAACGAAGCCCATAACAGGAAAAGAAACCGGGAAAAGCTCCTTAGCAGATACATACGATTTTGAGGATATTCGTCCTTATTACGATGCCGAAGCTCATGCCGTTTTGAAACGGATGAGTCAGGATCCTTTATTTACAAAACTGATCGGACACCTGTGGCCTGACATGACGCGGGAAGAAGCTCTGGCCAAGGCCGACAAAGTGAATGATGTCATGGGATTCCAACTGGAATTCATGCATTCTGCCATACGTACTATTGTATCACGTTCCTCGACAGGATTAAGCTCTAATGGCTTTCAGAACCTGGATAAAAACAAAGCCTATCTGTTTGTAGCCAATCACCGTGATATCTTGCTCGACTCCGCCATTCTGCAGATATTGCTTGTGGAACACGGATTCGTGACCTCCGAAATAACCTTTGGTGACAACCTCATGGAGCCGGGATTTATCACTGACTTCGGACGTATCAACCGGATGTTTACAGTTCAGCGCGAAGGTACGAGCCGTGAATTGTATGACCGGTCTAAAAAACTATCGGCTTATATCCGCCATACCCTGACCGACAAAAATGTGTCGGTATGGATCGCCCAGCGCAATGGAAGAACCAAGGATGGATTGGATCAAACCCAGACCGGACTTTTAAAAATGCTCAACATCAGTGGTGAAGGGAGTTTTCAGGAAAAATTTTCTCAATTGAATATTGTGCCGCTTACCATTTCGTATGAATACGAACCTTGTGATGCCTTGAAAGTGCAGGAACTGTACCTTTCAAGTCTGCATTCAGTATACAGGAAAGCTCCCGGAGAAGACATGAATAGTATTCTGACGGGTATACTCCAACCCAAAGGCCGTATTCACATGGAGGTGGGTAAGCCAATTACCGGTGAGTTGGAAGACTTCAGTCAGTACAGCAATGAAAATGAAAAAATCCGTCAGCTCAGTCTGTTGATTGATACGCGAATCTACGAAGGGTATAAACTCTGGCCGGTGAATTACATTGCCGCGGATTTGCTGGAGGACGATAACAGGTTTGCCGAAAATTATTCGGATGCTGAAAAAGCGAAATTTCTGGGGTATATGCAAAAGCGTCTGGAAGGGCTTAATGGGGAGCCGGAAGCCTTACGCGCAGTTTTTCTGAAGATGTATGCCGGACCCTGCTTGAGTGCTATGCCGAAAAAATAAAAAGGAAAATATTCATAAAATAAAACAGTTAAAGTTCTCGGTTACCGAATTTGTATTTTTTTAATTATCTAACCATAAATCCTCCAACATGAAAAAAACATCACTCTTTTTCTGCGCCATTTCTTTGGCTCTGCTGACAAATACTATGCAAGCACAAAAATGGTCACAAGGCAAAGATTTCGCTTTCCTGAAAGGCCAGAAGGAATTGAACCTTGAATATAACTATGATAAACTGGTGATTTCTAAAAACGAAACTCCGGAAGACGATTATATCAAGGATAAAGTGGCAAAAGGAAATGAAAAAGAACCAGGAAAAGGAGATAAATGGTTAGTAGGCTGGCAGAAAGCGCGTAAAAATTCATATCAGCCTAAATTCGAGGATTTATTGAACAAAACTCTTGGAGATGGAATTTCTGCGGGAGAAGGCAAAACAACTGCAAAGTACACTATGATCGTTCGCACAGTTATGATTGAGCCGGGCTTTAACGTAGGGGTTATGAAAAAGCCGGCAGATGCTGATTTTGACATCCTGATCGTGGAAACAGCGGATCATTCAAAAGTGAAAGCAAAGGGAACAGTTAATAATGTCCCTGGGTCGAACTTTAGCGGTGGCGATTTTGATGCAACAGCACGAATTCAGGAATGCTACGCCAAAGCAGGTAAAATGATTGGAAAGAGCATTGCGAAAGCGATCGAATAAGCAATAGTTTTACAGGAGAACAGTCATTCTTTCATAAGAATGACTGTTTTTTTTTAATGTTGGAATAATGCAATACTTTTGCAGCAGTTCAAACAAAACAAAACGATCAAATGAAAAAGATAACTTTTATTTTCTGCACGCTGATGCTTTACGTGGTATCCACATATGCCCAGTATACTGCAAAAGACGTATTTACCAAAGATGAAATTGTGTGGTATGGTCTTGACTTCTCGAAAGCCAAATTTGTTGGAGCCCTCGATAAAAACGGAAAGATCACCGGCAATGAAGTCAAAACAAAATGGATGCCAGCCTGGAACAGCCTGGTGGTGAATGAGCCACAGAATTTCGATTTCAAGAAAGCCATGGATAAGGCAAGTGTCTATTACGATATGAAGCCGGTAGAAGAAGTGAATTCCAAAATCGTTACTGACAACATCATGACCCTCAATGCCGTTAAGTTATCCAAAGAGGAAGCCATGAAAGCGATCGCTGCTTATGGACCCGGCGAGAAAAAAGAAGGTATCGGTCTGGTGTTTGTTGTGGAAAGCTTTGATAAACCGGCTGACAGAGGAAACTTCTGGGTGGTGTTTTTCGATATTCAAACAAAAAAGGTTCTGTTTGCCGAACATGCAGAAGGCAAGGGAGTGGGCGTTGGAATACGTAATTTCTGGGGCGGCTCCGTCAAGGGTGCCATTAAAGACATTGACCGGAATCTTTACGGGCAGTGGAAGACAAAGTATAAATAGAATATTTGTTTTCATAAAAAAGGCCTCTGCTTGCAGAGGCCTTTTTTTATTTGTGTTGTTTCAGGAACGCTCGATGCGCGTAACTTCGGCCAGTGATTTTAGTGCCCTTTCGTGCTTTCTGACAAAAGGATTCTCTGTGTCCCAGACATAGCCTGCCAGAACCGAACAAATCTGATTTTTGAAATCCTGATTGATATTTGGAGCAAAGAAAATATCATGCAAGGTGCCGTCATACCACCCATTCACATACGAACGGAATGTTTCCACACCCCTTAGTGTGACCTGCTGATAATCGGCTTCCCAGTCGATTGTTTCCCCATTGAGTTGACGCACAAGTAATTTTGCCGCCCGCTGGCTCGATGATACAGCAAGGGTGACACCGGATGAAAATACCGGATCAAGAAACTCGGTGACATTACCCGTCAGGACAAAGCCATCGCCGTAAAATTTATCGGTGGTGACTGACCAGCCCTCAATGGTGCGGGGTTCAAAAATTGTTTTCTTATCCCCGAAACGTTTTGCAATGTGCGGGTCAGACTGAATCAATGAGCGAAGAGCCACTTCAGGGCTCATACCTTTCACTTTTTCGAAGAAAGCCGGAAAGCCCACGAAGCCTACTGAGGTATTTCCATTTGAAAAAGGAATGACCCAGATCCATGTTTCCGGCTCATGCACTATAACGATGATGCGGTTGGGCTCCTCATATTGGTTGCGATCAGGATCTTCGAAATGAGCAAAAAGAGTTTTGCGCATAGGCAGATTGGATGGCCTGTCGAGATTAAACAATCTTGGGATAACACGCCCGTAGCCACTGGCATCAATGATGAAACGCGCTTCAATCGTGGAGATCTTGCCATGTTTGTCTACCGCTGTGGTTGTGGACTGACTGTCCCGGAACTCTATTCCGGTAACAGCTGTTTCAAATGCCACTTCAACGCCTTTTGCAGCCACTTCATTGATCAGTGCAAGATCAAAATCCGCACGAGGAACCTGGTAGGCCCAGGTATAACCTTTTGTGAATTGTTCTGTAAAGCTGAAATCACAGACTTCTTTGCCCCGCAGAAATTTGGCCCCATTTTTTTCCTGAAAGCCCTTTGCCTTGACAGCATCCAGCAATTGCGCTTCTTCCAAAGCGTCAATTGTACGTGGAAGCAGGCTTTCACCGATAACGAAACGTGGGAATTTTTCTTTTTCCACCACTTTCACCTTAAAACCAGCCAGATGAACAATGGAGGCAGCAACACTTCCTGCAGGTCCGGCTCCGATGACAAGAACGTCGACTTTTTCTATACTCATGACTTGTATTTAATCTGTTATCTTCTTCAAAGAAACCTTTTCTGAAAATTCCGAAACATGACAATTGTCATTATTTTCAGAAAAGCATTCGGGAAAGAAGGGGAACTGAAGAGTGGCAAAGATAAAATAAAAGCCATTACCGCCTGTATTCGGTTTCGGGATGAAAGAGCTTGGTGGTCAGGAGGTTTCTGCTAGCGAATAAGTTGCACAAAGCCGTGGAAGCTGGTTGTGGAATTCATGAAACCGGCTTCCATGACGTAATAATATACGCCTGTCCCGGCTTCCGTGCCGGTTTTTGTATGGCCGTCCCAACTGAACAAAAAATCATGAGATTCATACATGAGTATACCCCAGCGGTCAAATATCTGAATGTGAAAATTGTCATAACAAGAGGAAAGATGCCGGCTTCGTATCTGAAAAGCATCGTGGATTCCATCTCCGTTGGGAGTGAATACATTTGGAACGAGCGAATCCACTTTCCCATCTTCCGGTGCTTTTACAGTGATTGACATGTCAAAGACTGTGGTATTGCCAGGGTAGCAGGAATAATCCCGGGCCATTAAATGAATTTGATAAGGCGTGTTGCTGATGTCGCTGCAGGAAGTCTGGATGCAAACGGAGCTATGAACAATTCCCTGCGCGCTGTCGGACCTTATTACGCCATCCTGAAGAGGCAAACTGGAAGTGCCATGCAGGCTGACCCAATCACCGTCAGCATCGCTCGCAATAATCTGAAGGCAGAGCGAATCTCCTGCCGTGATGAAATAACTGTGATTAGCCGGACTGGTGAATACCGGAGAAAGGTTATTGTTGCAGTTAAGTACTTCAAACTGTATATCCCTGCGGATCTCTCCGATTTTGATGCCATGGCGGTATTCATCAACTTCCACACACCAAACGAAAATACCCAGCACATTTGGGCTGGCCGTAATTATTCCGGTATGTGGATTAATAGCCATGGAAGGATTGCCTCCGACAATATTGAACATACCATAAGAAGGCCAGTTAAAGGTTACTGTGTCGTAGGGTGCGGGCAGTGGTGAAGTGGAAACCGGAGCGCCCGATGTCGTGTGGCCGCGATAAGGTCTGACAAGTGAATAAACGAGCGAATCGCCATCGGTATCGGTGGCAGAGAAATCAAGGGAATTCGGTTGGTTGGCACACATGTATGCTTTGGGATAAGAGCCGAAAACAGGGGTGGAATCAAACAGAGCGGGATCCGGGATTTCGGCGTAAAAAACCATGCCGGTATTGCCGGGAGCAACCAAGTTCTGAATAACACTGTTTCGGCAGCAGCGTTCCCAGCTCAGGTAATAACCGTGTGGATTATTGGGTAATGTAATCGTATCGATGAAAAGCCCTTGCTGGATGCACATGTTGGCAGGTCTGAAACAGCTGTCACCTAAAACAAGTTTTGTTTTAGAACTCAGATTCATGGAATCTGTCAGAACAAGGGCATTGGTTTGTTTGTCAAATATTCCCAGAGGCAGAGGAATGTCGAAGTCGGTTGAACTGTTGCAGTCCCGAAAGAAATGAAGTGTTATTTCAAAACGATTGCCACCAATTGATCTGACTGTTATGTCACCCCCGATGATGTGGGAGCCGAATGCCTGCAATAACAGCAGTTGACAAAAAATCAGACAAAACAGATGTTTCATAACCATTAGATTGAGCTCCGGTTTGATCCGAAAGAAAAAGACGAAGCCTTAATTTTTACAAGAACGTGTTTTTGGTTTGCTTTTGCAAATCAATTTTTGTTGATTATAAGGAATCGAAATTGTATTATATCTGAAAAATTATATGTGAACATTATCATTTGCCCGATATGTGAGCTTGCTGCCAGAAAGTATTTTAATGAAATGAGTCCAGTAGGCAATTCAATACAATTCAGCTGAATGCTAAGGCTTCCAGTTAAAATATTCGTAATATTGAGCGAATAAATATCCCTGAAAATCTCAATCTGTATGGTAATTATCAGTGAAGAAAAACTCAGCCTGGAGGATCTGTATCAGGTATTGATCAAAGGCGAGAAGATAGAGCTCGACGAAGGCGCCATGCGCAAGGTCTATGAAAGCTATCACTTTCTAAAAGAATTCATTAAAGACAAGCTCATTTACGGGGTCAATACAGGATTTGGCCCGATGGCCCAGTATCGGATCAGCAACGAAGACCAGATTCAGCTACAATATAACCTGATCCGAAGCCATTGTTCCGGATCGGGAGCCAAAATACCGGGATTGTACGTGAAATCGGTGATGATTGCCAGGCTCAGCACACTCATGTGCGGTTATTCCGGAATCCATGCCGATGCGGTTATCCTGTTGAAGGAACTGATCAACCGCGACATTTATCCGGTCATCCTTGAGCATGGAGGCCTTGGAGCAAGCGGTGATCTGGTTCAGCTGGCACATGTGGCCCTGACCCTCATCGGTGAAGGAGAGGTGGAATACAAGGGCGGGATCGTGCCTGCTGAACATGCTTTTCAGAAAGAAGGCCTTACACCGCTCAAGGTGCATGTGCGGGAAGGATTGGCTTTGATGAACGGAACCTCAGCCATGTCGGGCATCGGGGCTCTGAACCTGATGCATGCCTGGAATCTCGTGAACTGGTCGATTGCGGCCTCTGCGATGATTGTTGAAATTGTGGAATCCTATGATGATCATTATTCTACAGAGCTGAACCGCGTCAAACGCCATTATGGGCAAAACAGGGTCGCTCAGGTGATGCAGAACTTCCTGACAGATAGTAAACTGGTCAAGAGCCGCGAAGAGCACTTATACAACCGCAAAGTCAGTGAAGACGTAGTGAAAGAGAAGGTTCAGGAATACTATTCCATCCGTTGTGTACCCCAGATCCTGGGCCCCGTGCTCGATACAATTGCTTTTTCTGAAAAAATAGTTCTTGACGAGATTAATTCCGCCAACGATAACCCGATCATCGATTACCGCACCCGGAATGTATATCACGGGGGAAATTTCCATGGCGATTATGTGGCACTGGAGATGGATAAATTGAAAATAGCGATTACCAAGCTCAGCATGCTTTCCGAACGTCAGCTTAACTTCCTGGTGAATGACAAGCTCAACGGAAAACTTCCTCCGTTTGTGAACCTTGGCACCTTGGGCTTAAACCTGGGAATGCAAGGCATCCAGTTTACTGCCACATCCACCACTGCTGAAAATCAAACCTTATCGATGCCCATGTATGTGCACAGTATTCCAAGCAATAACGACAATCAGGATATTGTAAGCATGGGATCCAATGCGGCTCTTCTCGCACGTAAAGTGATCAACAACACCTACGAAGTGATGGCTGTTGAATTTATGGCCATTATGCAAGCTGTGGATTACCTCGGTTTTGCGGATAAGCTGTCGAGCCCCTCTCAACAGATTTACAAGGAAATAAGGGCGGTGTTTCCTCGTTTTGAAAAGGATGCGGTACACTACAAGGAACTCAAAAATGTACGCAATTACCTAAGAAACAAAAGGTTCCCTAAGGAACTTTCCGTCCAATAGGCAATGAAGGTTCTGTTTCCG
>DASYGQ010000231.1:0-10713 GCA_035999585.1 Bacteroidia bacterium
GTAATCACTTGTGATATCTGCCTTTCCGGTTTTTGCATCCGGAACAAGCGGCGGACAGAATCGGAAACCGTTGGAGATAACCACATCTGTTTTCAGATTCCAGATCAGCGCATCGGTGATGAAATTATCCATCGGTGTTTCGATGATGTAATACCGTAAAAGAGGGGTGGTGGTTTGTCCGATCACACGGGCCAACTCTTTGCGGTATGGCTTTTTGATGGAGGAAACCAGGCGTTTCATCTCATCGTCTTCCTTATATCTCTCAGGATCCACATCAATCAGCTCATAGGCCTCGTCTTTTATTTTTCCATCTTCGATCACAATATCGAGCTTCCCGACAAAAGAAGCAAAGGCACCGGGCTCTGTGACTTTACTGAACTTCCCTTGTATCGGCACACGTATGCGTTCATGTGTATCGGCACCCAGAATGTAGTTCACGCCCTCCGCACAGGATTCATTGGCCAGATTAAGCTGCTGGGCCATGCCCATGTGTGATACCACAAAAACAAGCTTACATCCTTTTTCATCCTTCAGTATTTTTACATATTTCTGCAAATCCACTTCCGGTTTAGTGAAGCGAATACCCTTTGAATAGGCAGGGCTTTGACGAACCGGAGTCAGCGGATCGTTATAACCCACAAAGCCGATGCGGATACCACCCACATCGAATATCTGATATGGCGGAAACAGTAGTTCCTGTGCCACATCATCACTGTTGAACATATTGGCGCAAACCTTAGCGGCTGCATAGCCATTCATGTCTTCCAGAAGCACCTTCTTGCCGAACATCACCTCCCAGTTTCCAGGCAGCACCAGATCATATTTCATCTGATTGATGAGCGGCATCAGCGCCCGGCCCTGTGTCAGTGATGCAATACCGCTGCCCTGGAAACAGTCGCCCCCATCCACCAGGAGTGTATTTCCCGGATTTTGTTTTCTCAGTTCTTTGATGAGCGTTTGCAAGGTGGCAAAGCCTCCTCTTTTCTTAAAGACAGCCTTCTCATTTTCCCAGAAAAATTCATCATGGATATCGAGCTGACCATGAATGTCGGAAGTATGAAGAATGGTGATACGCTGCGCTTTGCCGTTTTTGAGAACAGAGCTTTGCCGTAACTCATCGGACTTCCCTTTATCCTGAAGCCACCAGGGCAAGGCCGGTCCGAGACCAAGACCGATTCCGGCTATACCGCTGTATCGGATGAAATCGCGCCGGCTCTGATCGTGGGCCGATTTCTCCTGGCCCTCGTTTTCAATGTTCTGTTTCGGGCAGGAACAATTGGAATGAGTATCATCTCCGCAGTCGCCGTTCATTTCTTCTGAGTTAAATTTATACCTGCGTCCTTGTCTTTCTTGTGCTTCTCTTTGTATTCTGCTATAGCTGCATAAGGTCCGAGTTTGTGCTGCTTCTCGCTGAATCCATCAGCGTAAGGGCCAAAAGGATTGTCAATGGGTTTGCCTGCAATCCGTGGCCAGTCTTTGCTGATGTTTCCTTCCGGCCTGTCCTGTGAATTGACGAATGCGGCAATGTCCCATGCTTCTTCGTTGCTCAGCTGCGGTGCCGATTTGCTTGCACCCTGAGGCATGTTGTTTTTGATATAACCGGCAAAGCGTGTGAGGCGATACAAACCGGCTCCGGTATTATAGCTGTGAGGGCCCCAGAGCGGCGGGTATTGATAACTCATTCCACCGGCATTCATTTTTCCTTGTCCATCTTCTCCGTGACAACTGATGCATTTTGTTTTAAAAGCCACCGCTCCGCCAAGCGGATCAGCGGGCCGGTCGGGAAACGGCAGGTCTTCAATACCGGCGCCCGCAGGCTTATTGCCTTTCTTCACATCTTTTCCAAGCCAGCGGATATAGGCTTCGATCGCCTTCATCTCAGCCGAAGCGGAATCCAGCGCGTGACCATTCAGGCTTCGTTCAAAACAGTCGTTGACACGTTTGCAGATGTTTTCAATGGCACCTGAACGTTCTCTGAATTTGGGATAGGTGGATGCCACGGCGCTGTAATTATTTCCAAAAGGCTTTGTGCCTGCTTCGAGGTGGCAGTTCTGGCAGTTCATCCCATTGCTAATATGGGCCACTGTTCCTTTTGGGCCCAGGTAAGAAGCTGTATTTGCGATCAGAGCCCGTCCATAGCGAATCTGCCTTCCTGTTGCATCATCCGGTATTGAACCGGCATCGGGTGCTTTCCAGGAAGCAGGCATATCTGATTTTTTTGTTGTTGAAAAGCTCGATGCGTCCCGCTCCGGAGCGGCTTCGGCTTTCACTTTAGGAAAACCGAAGCAAAGCACATACAGCAAGCCTGTAATGATCAGGATCAGAAAAAGAACCAGCATCCAGAGCTTGTGAATGACGGCAAGCAAGCCCGTTTCAGAATGGTTTGGGGTTTTGTTTGTCATTTCAGTTCTGCATGCTTTTTTTCCAGATCAGCGATGCGGCCCCGAGAATTGCCGCATCTCCCGGTTTCAGTCCGGAAGGAAGGATTTTTATTTTATGCTTATAAATCTTCATCAGGTTTTTTTCAAAGCTCTGCCGAGTCGGAGCAAAGATATATTCTTCTGCCCGGGCCAGGCCTCCGAATAAAAAAATGGCTTCCGGACTTGTATAAGCAACACTATTAGCAAGCGCAAAACCCAACCACTCGCCTGTGAAAGAAAATGATTCCAGCGCCAGGGCATCACCGGCTTTGGCTTTTTCAAATATGTATTCAGCATCCATCTCCGCACGGAAAGCTGATCCTGCTTTCTCCCGGTAGGTGCGCACCAGTCCGCTTGCCGAGCAATATGTTTCCAGACAACCTTTTCTTCCACAGCCACATGGTCTTCCATCCGGGAACAATATGGTATGTCCTATCTCTCCGGCCATACCATCATGACCGTATATCATTTCACCGTTTGCTACGATGCCGCTTCCCAGCCCGGTTCCCAGTGTGATGAACAAAAAATCCTTCATGCCTTTGGCTGCTCCGAAAAGCATTTCTCCATAAGCTGCTGCATTGGCATCATTGGTCAGCGATGCTTCGCAGCTCAGGTGTTTTTTGAAATATTCCGCAATGGGTATGATCCCTTCCCAATGAAGGTTTGGTGCAAACTCAATACAACCGGAATAGTAATTTCCGTTGGGGGCGCCTACCCCAATGCCCTGGATAGCAGGAGAACCCGCTTCCTTCGCGAGTGCTTTGATCTTTGTGCTGAGTGCTTTCACAAGCTCCTCTGCTTGGGCACAGCTGGCTGTCGGAAGATTATCGCGCGCAATGATGCGGCCCTGTTCGTCTACAAGTCCGAATGCACAATTTGTTCCGCCGATGTCGAGCCCAATGGCTATTCCTTGTTTCATTTTCAGTGAATGCTCAATGTCCGGATGTTTCAGCTGTATCGTAATCGATGCCTTGTGATTTCAGTATGCCTTTTACTTTCCATCCGTAAAAAGCAAGAAACAGGAAGCAGGCCACACCCACAAAATAACTCATCTGAATGCCCAACCGGTGATCGCCCGCCAGCCAGCCCTGAAGCAGGCTGATGAAGCCTCCGCCCATGATCATCATGATCAGGAAACTGGATCCCTGGTTTGTGTTTTTACCTAACCCCGCAATGGCGAGCGTAAAGATACAAGGCCAGAGGGTGGAGCAAAATAAACCAACACTGATAAATGCGTAAACGCTGATCATACCATCGGCACAGATGCCAATGATCAACGCAAGTATGCCGAGCGCAGAAAAAAGCATCAGCTGCCTGGCAGGATTGCCTCTGCTCATCATATCGGCAAAAATAATGACCAGGATAATAAGAGCATATACATAGAAAGGAGTGATGTCGTGATTGGCCAGTTTATTCACCAGCAGGAAAACACAAAAGGCGAGGTAAGGCATGAGAAAGCGCAGTAGTTGCTTTCCTGATTTACCCAGACTGAATGCGCCGGCCGAAGCGGTCCACCTTCCGATCATCAGGCTTCCCCAATACAAGGAAACAAATGGCGCGATCTGGTTTGTTTTTAAATCGGCATGCTGACGCATGAACTCAGGCAGATTGGAGGCAGTGGACACCTCCACACCCACATACACAAAGATGCCGATCATTCCCAGCCAGAGCTGCGGATAAGCCAGTGCCGATTTACGCTCCGATAAAGGAGCCGCATTACTTTCGGAAACCGCAGGCGGACTGATCTTGTTTGGCAGGGAAGAAAAACGGAAAGCGATGGCAACCAGAAGGAAGGCTGCCCCAAGAATCAGGTAAGGAATTTTCACAGCCGAGATACTGTCGAGCTTGGCCCCGGCAATGGAACCGAAAATGGCAAAGCTGACCAACACAGGACCAATGGTGGTACCGATATTGTTCACGCCACCTGCGAGGCTCAGACGTTGTGATCCTTTGCGCGGATCACCTGATACGATAGCCAATGGGTTGGCAGCAATTTGTTGCAGTGAAAAACCAAGCCCTACAATAAACAGCCCGGTGATCATCAAAGGAAA
This sequence comes from Bacteroidia bacterium, assembly GCA_035999585.1. Taxonomy (GTDB): domain Bacteria; phylum Bacteroidota; class Bacteroidia; order Palsa-965; family Palsa-965; genus Palsa-965. Next base: position 4,472 of record DASYGQ010000231.1, read on the forward strand.
AGACGTTAATTCCGCGGCCGGATAAAAGAGAATGGTACCGATGGCCGAGACGATGAGCCCGAGTGAAATACCATTTTTATATCCGAGGGTATTGAGGATATCCTGTTTGTTCAAACGCGATACCAGATAGTAAATAAGCGAGCCAACCGTATATGCCACATAAAAAGCAAAGGAAATCATCTGGCTCTGCCATTGTTCGAGCTGAAGTTTCTCCTTAAAAACAGGAATCAGGATATCATTGCTGGCAGCTACAAATCCCCAGAAAAAAAAGACAGAAACAAGCGTTGCAAAAGCAGACCCGGAAGTTTTGGTTTCGGACATAACAAAAATGTTTATCCGAAAATACTCTGATTCGCGATTGAACCCGACAAAGGAGGGAGATAGTTATACAGCGAGAAATTAACAAACGTCACAGCGGACTGAACAAGGGCTTTCGCTCAGTTCACCACCAGGAAACGCAGGTTTTTGGATTGCGTTGCCGAACGCAGGCTGATGAAATACAGGCCGGCGGGCAATGCACCTCTTTCAAAGGTCAGCTGATGAGGGCCTTCGGAAAAAATCTGATCGGCCAGTTGCATCACGGTGCGCCCGGTGGCATCGTATACCTCCGCTTTCACCTGCTCTTCCGATGAAAGGTTGAAAGCGAGCGTGGCTTCGCTCTGCATAGGATTTGGATAAAAAACAGGCTCATCCGCATTCACCACTGTCTCTTCGATTCCGGTAGTCAGCCCGTACGGATACCAGGGCTTGGTCATGGAGCCTTCATCGCTCAGCAGCGTGTTGAGGGTGGATGACTGCAAAATGGCTTTCACCGTGGTCGGACTACCGTTATACATCACACTGTTCTGAACCAGGCGGATACCGTGACTGTAATCCATATAGGTATCGGCATGCACATTGGTCATCGGCTGGATGGGATTGCCTACAGATGTGTGCCATCCGTAAATCACAACGCGGTTGGCGGTGGTATAAATCATATTGCTGATAACAACATCCTTTTTATCACCACCGGTGAGCTCGCCCAAAGGATGGGTGGAGATGACAGCTTTGCGCTTTCCCCATACGGTGGTATTTTCCTGATCGAATACAGGAACAGTGGTCATTGCACTGGAAGGAGGAATGGTGGATGGTGAAAGTTTCACAGTGGCAGCGCCGTAGATATCGTTCACCATTTTCCGGGTAGGCAAAGTACAACCGGTCAGGTCAGCAATTTTGGTTGCCAGCATCGGACTCATGGGGCAAAGGAAATAATTGGTATCGGTACCCACCATCAGGTAATCAGGCGCTACATAATAAGTCACCGACTCCGTTACGCCGGATATGACAGCTGAAGATGTAACGGGTACGAGGTTTCGGAAAAAAGTGGGCACATTGCCATTGCTGATCTGGGTATAGATCATGTTTTCCCTGTTCGTCAGACTCAGCGAAGGCGAGTTGATGGTAGCGACAAACTGCGTTCCGTCCAGAGCCGAAGGGCTGCGGGCGGGAAGGTTCAATACCTGTGCACCGGCAGAAAGGCAGGTGCACGCAAGCAGTATGGCGGTGAGCAGACGAAGCATGATCGGGAGTGTTTGAGTATTTCAAATATAATGAAAAATCCTTCGATCCGGCGAATCATAAATATTTATCTTTAGCCGATGCAATTACTCAGCCCTTTACACTGGAAAGATTACGAGCTCATGGATGTGGGGGCTTTTGAAAAGCTCGAACGTTTCGGCAATTTTATCACCATCCGGCCCGAACCACAGGCGGTCTGGGACCGGAGCCTGCCCCTGAAAGAATGGGAACAAAAGGCCCATGTGCGTTTCGAGCCCAAAGGCAGTTCTTCCGGCGAATGGAAAATGCTCCGCAAAATGCCCGAGCAATGGCAGGTCCGTTATGCCATCGGTGGCAAGGACCCTTCCATCCGTTTCAGACTGGGGCTTACTGCTTTCAAACACGTTGGTATTTTTCCCGAACAGGCCTCCAACTGGGAGTACATATATGATGCTGTCGGAAAACTGAAAACTGTCCTCAACGGCGAAACACCGCGCTTCCTGAACCTCTTTGCCTATACCGGCGGAGCTTCACTGGCAGCCAAAGCGGCCGGTGCCGATGTCACCCATGTGGATTCCATCAAACAGGTGGTGAGCTGGGCAAGAGAAAATATGGAGATTTCAGAGCTTGAAAATATCCGCTGGGTGGTGGAAGATGCGCTCAAATTCGTGAAGCGCGAGCAGAAAAGAGGCAATAAATACAATGGCATTATTCTCGATCCTCCTGCCTTCGGTCACGGGCCCAACGGCGAAAAATGGAAACTGGAAGACAATATCAATGAAATGATGAAAGGCGTACTCGACCTGCTCGATCCCAAAGGGCATTTCATTATCCTGAATGCTTATTCACTTGGCTTCTCATCGCTCATCATTGAAAATCTGATGAAGGATAAAGCCAAAGGCAAACTCGAAACCGGGGAGCTTTTCCTGCAGGCTACTGCTGGCAATAAGCTGCCACTGGGCGTTTTCGGCCGGTTCAGGAGTTTTTGATGAATGGGCCGCGGATTATCTGCACCCCTTTCTTTTAAATAAAAGAATATCGAATAATGAACATCGAATTTCGAATATCGAAGTGTTCGTTCAATCAGTCTTCCTGATCAATATGCGTTGAGGGCGAGAGACCATTATTTGAAAAGATGATTACATTTTTTTGGCTCTTTCATATTGCTTCAGCCACTTGACATCCGCTTTTAATTCTGCCGCAGCCCTCAAAGGAAAATACGGATCGCGAAGCATCTCACGCGCCAGGAATACCAGATCAGCCTTGCCTTGTGAAACAATTTCCTGTGCCTCTTTGGATGTCGTGATCTGTCCCACAGCTCCTGTCAGGATCCCTGCCTCCCTGCGGATGCGTTCGGCAAAGGGAACCTGATACAAGGGACCGGTAGGTATTTTTACATGAGGCACATTGCCACCTGTGGAACAATCGATGAGATCGACTCCATGCTCCTTCAGCATCTGCGACAGCTTCACAGAATCATCCTCGCTCCAGCCTTTCTCCACCCATTCCGTTGCTGAAATCCGGACAAACAAAGGATTCTGATCAGGCCATACGTGTTTCATATTTTCAATGATCTCCAGCAGGAAACGGATGCGGTTTTCAAAACTTCCGCCGTATTCATCGGTTCGTGTATTACTGAGAGGCGATAAAAATTCATGAATGAGGTAACCATGGGCGGCATGCAATTCCAGCACTTTAAATCCTGCCTCCGCTGACCGCCGGGCGGCAGACTGAAAATCACCAATGATCTTTCTTACCTGAACAACGGAAAGCGCCGCAGGCTGCGGCTCCCCTTCCTTAAAAGCCAATGCACTGGGAGCCACAGTTGGCCAATCGCCTTTGCCGGGTTCCAGCGCCTTGCCGCCCAGCCAGGGAGCTTCGTGGCTTGCCTTCCTTCCGGCATGGGCCAGCTGAATACCGGCATAAGCACCCTGCCCTTCAATGAATGATGTGATCCGTTTCAGAAAAGCAATGTGCTCATCTTTCCACAGGCCCAGATCCCCGGGAGAGATCCTTCCTTCCGGAGAAACGGCCGTGGCTTCCGTCATTACCAGGGCTGCTCCGCCAACAGCACGGCTGCCGAGATGCACCAGGTGCCAGTCGCCCGCAAAGCCATCCACGCTTGAGTATTGGCACATCGGTGAAACAACAATCCTGTTTTTAAGGGTAATCCCCTTTATCCTGAGTGTACTGAACAAATCTGCCATTGTTTTCTTTTCTTGTTTTTTTGCCTTGTTTACAGTAGAACGGGCCTCTGCATACAAAGATAAACATCAAAAGCCCGTTTTCCGGACGGTACAAAGAATTGTTAAATCTCCTGAAAACAGCGGCTCCCGGATAGAGGGAATTGGCCTTATTATTGCTAAATTTGAATGCGTTCCTTTTAAAGGAACCATTGGAGCAATACCATGAACCACCAGGAAGATCTTCTTATTGCAAAACTGGATGAATTCATCCGCAAGTATTATAAGAATCAGCTTATAAAAGGACTGATCTACGCCTCGGGCCTGGTGTTTGCTTTTTACCTGGTTGTCGCACTGCTCGAATACTACGCCCATTTTGATACGGCTTTCCGTACCGTCCTCTTTTATTCTCTGATTGGGGGTGTTCTGGCGATACTGGGAAATTATGTGCTTGTTCCTCTTTTTAAGCTGAACAAGATCGGCGCTGTCATCAGCAATGAGCAGGCTGCAGAGATCATCGGAAAACATTTTTCCGAAGTGAAAGACAAGCTTCTGAATGTGCTTCAGCTGAAAAAAGCAGCCATTGAAAACCCTGCATCGTCTGTAAGTCCGCTGCTGCTGGAAGCATCCATCAACCAAAAGATCAAAGAACTTAAACCCATTCCTTTTACCTCCGCCATCGACCTGCGGCAAAACAGAAAATACCTCAAATACGCAATCATCCCTTTTGTTGTCATTCTGTTCCTGGCCTTCTCTGCACCGAGCATCATCACCGAAAGCACGAAGCGCCTGGTCAACCACAACCAGTTTTACGAGAAGCAGGCCCCTTTTCATTTCTCGATTGTCAATACCGAGATGAAAACCATCGAGCAGCAGGATTTCCCCTTGCAGGTGAAGGTGACCGGCGATGAGATTCCCGAAAATGTTTTCCTGCAGATGAATGGAAACGAATACAAGCTCAGCCGCGAGAATGTCGTGAACTTCGGGTATGTGTTTAAAAACCTGCAGCACTCCGTCAAATTCAAGCTGAGCGCCGATGGCTATACCTCCCGAGAATACGAGATCAGCGTGCTCCCGAACCCTGTTCTCCTTAACTTCGACATACAGCTTAACTATCCTGCATACCTCGGCAAGAAAAACGAAGTGCTGCGCAACACAGGCGATCTCGTAATACCGGAAGGTACCAAGGTGTCCTGGAATTTCACCACCAAGGATACCCGCAGCCTGCATGTCAGCTTCATTGACACCGCCTATACGCTTAGTCCCTCTTCCAATGCCTGCACATATTCAAGCCGCTTTCTGAAAAGTAATTCCTATTCCATCACCACCTCCAATGAATACATCAAAAGCAAGGACTCGGTCGTCTACCAGATCAATGTGGTGCCCGACCTTTACCCCACCATTCAGGTGGAGGAACGTAAGGACTCTCTTTCCGCACAGCATCTGTATTACCGCGGTGAGGTAAAGGACGATTATGGCTTCAGCGGACTCAGCTTTCATTACAAGCTCATCAAAACAGAAGATTCTGCCAATGTCTCCAACCCTTCTTCTGAAAAATACGAGACGGTGCGCATTCCTGTTTCCGGAACATTCAACCAGGATCAGTTCATGTATTTCTTCGACATTGAAAAGCTGAATATCGGTCCCGGTGATCAGGTTGAATATTTCTTTGAGGTGTTCGACAACGATGGCGTGCATGGCGCCAAATCGGCCCGCACGCAAAAAATGCTTTTCAAAGCCCCCACCCTGAAAGAGCTGGCGTCTAAATCGGAAGAGTCGAGCCAGACGGTAAAAAGTGATATTTCCGAAAGCATCCAGAAAGCGAAAGACCTGCAGAAAGATATTGACGCATTGCACAAACAGGTGTTGGAGAAAAAGTCACTCAGTTATGAAGACAAGAAAAAAGTGCAGGATCTGAAAAAGAAAGAAGAAGAGCTTGAGAAAAACATCGAGCAGTTCAAACAGCAGAACGAAAAAAGCCAGAAGGAACAAAGCGATTACCGCAAGAACGACGAGAAGCTGCTGGACAAACAAAAGCAGATCCAGGACCTCTTTGACCAGTTGCTGACCGATGACATGAAGAAACAGATGAAAGATCTGGAAAAGCTCATGCAGACAATGGACAAAGACAAAATGCAGGAGCAGCTGGAAAAGATGAAGCTGAGCAATAAAGACCTTGAGAAAGAACTGGACCGTACCCTCGAGCTGTTCAAACAAATGGAGTTTGACAAAAAACTCACCGACACAAAAGATCAGCTGGACAAGCTGGCCGAAGAACAGAAAAAGCTCGCGGAGAAAGCGGAAGATAAAAAAGCCGACAGCAAGGAACTGGAGAACAAACAGGAAAAGATGAACAAGGATTTCGAAGACATCCGCAAGGATCTGAAGGATCTGGAGAAAAAGAATGAAGCCCTCGAAAAGCCGCATGATGAATTCAAAAGCACCGAGCCCCAGCAGGATAAGATCCAGCAGGACATGAAGCAAAGCAGTCAGGATTTACAGAAGAAGGAAAACAAAAAAGCA
>DASYGQ010000333.1:0-4636 GCA_035999585.1 Bacteroidia bacterium
AATGTCAGCAGATGCAGGAGGTTTTTTTGAAAATTCTTTTCTTCCTTATTCAGTTCCGCCACTTTCCTGAAACCGGCAGGAGCCTTACCTTCCTTGAAAAAGGCCAGCTGCCCTTTCAAAAAATCCCCTTCATCGTCTTTCCAGTATACATAACAGGAAGGATTTTGTATGGCGGTCTGAATGACCCAGGTGGCTGAAGCGGTTCCTTCCGTGTGGAGGTGCAGGATACCGCCTTTGGGCATTCTCCGGATGGTCGCATACAATGTGCTCGCCTCCAGTGACTGTTTCGATTGAAAAAAAGATTTCGTGAAAAAACGCGCTTCGCCGTTATCCCTCAGGAAATCATCTTTCATCTTTTGTAGCTTGAGTCCGGCTTGTTTTTCCTGTTCGTTAAGCACAAGATCGGATGAGAAATTCAGGTTCCGGTTGTTTTCTTTCAGCACAGCCTTTTGATCCTCTATTTGAGCGGGCACGATATGAAAAGACAGGAACAGGAAAACAAACAAAGAAATTCTCAGGAAATGCTGTTGCATAGGAAATGTTTTGAATGACAGGACCGCGCAAAGGTATATGCTTGTCTGATAATGCAGACAAAATTATCCCGAAAGCGGAATAATTCCAGAATCGGGAATTGCTGCTTCCTTTTTTTGTTGGTCAAGTGCCTGGAAAACAAACGTGTAGCCAGATGGTATGCTTATTGAATTTACTTGCCTCAAACTCAATTTTAAGACATGAAAGCATCCCATTTGTTTCGTTCTGCTATTTCTTTAAGCATTGTTGCCTTATTTGTATTTGCCGGATGTAAGAAAACCAATCCGGCGAGCCCTGGAAACAACGGAGTCACGTCTGGTGATTTTTTATCGTCCCGGAATTATGATAAGATGACCGTTGAGATACAATACATAGCCGGTTACCAGCCATCTTCTGCCACCATCGGAAACCTCACCTCTTTTCTTCAATCAAGGCTTAACAAGCCGGCTGGGATCAATGTTACTCAAAAAGCCATTTCCATATCTGGGAAAAGTGCGTATTCCCTGATAGATATTCAAGCGATTGAACATGCTAACCGGACTCAGAATACCTCTGGCAGCACAATCACAGCCTATGTGTTTTTTGCCGACGGGGATTATGCCGGGAATGCTGGAAGTTCGCAGGTTCTGGGAATCACTTACGGCTTTTCCTCCATTGTTATTTTCGAGAAAACCATTCAAAACCTTTCTGGCGGAGTAGGGCAGCCTTCCGTCAGCACGCTGGAATCAACCGTTTCAGAACATGAGTTCGGTCATGCGCTTGGTCTTGTCAACAATGGAACATCCATGCAGGCCAGCCATCAGGATACGCCCCATGGAAAACATTGCACAAGCACCTCCTGCCTGATGTATTATTCAGTTGAAACAAGCGATGTGGTTGCCAACCTGTTGGGCGGAATTCCCACTCTCGATGCGAATTGCCTGAATGATCTTCATGCTAACGGGGGAAGGTGATGGTAAACCAACGACGGATTTTCATATATTTATACAAATGAAAATCTTTCGCCTCTGCCTTATTCTTCTGATCTGTTTTTTTGTAACTCCCGGCTTGCACGCTCAGGATCTGAAACGGATTCAATCACTGCTTAATCAGGCTTCTGACCCGGCTCTTGTTCTTGACGCGCAGTCCTTGCAAAACACCCCGCTCAAAAACGATGACCGGGGCAAACTGTCATCCTATCTTGCTCACCGGAAGGATTACGAACATATCATTCCATCATTCCGAAGTTCCGGCTATCCGCAGAATAACGGCGATACAATTTGGGTAGGCATTGCACCTTATCCCGATTCGCTTGTAATCACCGGAAATCAAACCTATGCCTGGCCGATAATTGTGGTGAACAATGCGCTTCTCAGGCTTAAAAACGCCCATGTAACTATTCATGGTGATCTGATCGCATTCGGTCATGGAAAAATTTATGCCGATCATTCCACACTCATTTTTCCTCAACAGTATTTCTATCAGAGAAACATTATCCTGGTACAGAATTCGATTTTCAAAGCTGCCAATGACACACTCGATTACGGCGGTTTTGTTCACAATATGACAATCACGGATTCCGCCAGTGTCATTTTCAGCAAGGTGTATCAGACCGATTTTATGACGACCGGCGTTTCGCGCTTTGCATCGGTCAGCATGAATGGTGTTAATATAACAGGAGAATACATCATCGAAGACCACGCCAGACTAAGCTTTAAAAACTGTACCCAGCTTTTACTCTGGCATCAGCTCCCCGACACAGCTGTTGTCAACTGGAGCTTTCCGGCCGGAAACGCTGTCTATAATTATAAATTCAAACGCGGCTTGACCGGTATTGCAGGGGTCAATTATGATATCAGTGCCGATTCCTGCCATCAGGTTATGTGGGGACTCATGCCGACCGATGGATCCAGGATTACCATTTCCAATTCGGTTATCAGGGCTATCGGCCTTTGGTTTGTGAAAAACACTTCGGTGAGTGTAACCGGACTTGCCGACCGTTCTTTCTATCCCAATTTTACAGCCCCTATTTCCGACCGGACTTTGCAACTGAACAATGATTCTGTCATCACCTGGAGCCTGTATCCGATGAATAAATCAAAAATCTCGGTTTCCAATTCCACAGTCGGGGAAATTGGTGCGTTCGGATCTGCATCGGTATCAGGAACTTTCTATTCCGTAGATGGTTCAGGGGGGTATCATTTTTCATCCGACACTTCCAGCACATTGGGGAATGCATTGTTTGCAACCTGCAATGTGCGGAGCGAGCGGTCAGGCTTGTTTGTGATGGTAAATTCAACCATGTATTCAGGCGCTGTTACTGCCATTGGAAATTCAGTTATGATTGTGCTGCAAAGCACGCTGACCCAGGACCCTGTTCCGCTTGAAGGCTCTGCCGCCTGGAACGGAAACATCGCCCAGCTTTCCAATACCTATGTCGACTCACTTATCCAGATCAGTGGCTCCGCCTGGATCGACAAAACTCCTTCCAGCCATCTGATGGATTTCAAAAGTTATCAGTTGCTTTACCAGAAGCAAGGTGCTTCAGGCTGGACTCCGCTGGGTCCTGTCGTGACGAGTCGCCAGCGCAATTCATTGCTCGGAAACTGGAATACACACGGCCTGAGCCCCGGAAATTACACACTGAACCTGAAACTAAAGGACAGCTGGGGTGATTCGGCCAGCGCCATCAAAAATATGACATTATTGCCCTGGGTGATGGCGGTGCATGACCCGGAAAATCCTTTATCCGGATTGCAATTATTTCCGAATCCGGCATCGGACGTGGCAGAGATTTTTGCTGAACTTTCAAAGAGTGCTCCTTTCGAAGTTAGTCTGTTTGATGTGAGCGCGCGGGAAGTATTCTCAAAGTCTTCAGAAGGTATATCAGGCCGCCAGAGTATTTACCTTGACCTGACTGGCATCCCGGATGGATTATATGTATGCCGGATCAGGTGTGGAGCGGATCAGACGTTCAGGAAACTCATTATATCCCATTAATTGTTTTTTGCTTTTGATTATTTGATATACTTTAGCTTATCAATCCCTAAACCTTAATACCTCAAGACATGTTTAAAAAATCACTCGTTCGTATATCCGGTATTTCATGTGGCCTGTTTCTGATGCTTGCTTATTCTTCCTGCTCCAAACCTACACCTGCTACTGTTGCTGCTGCCGTGGGCCAGGGAACATTCACCGCAACAGTCAATGGTACCAATGTTGCTTTCGTGCCTGTGGCTACACTGAACAGCGGACGCTATTCAATCACAGGAACACAATCAACGGCACCCCTTCAGGAAATCGTGTTGTATACCAGTGCAACCGGTATTGGAACCTATACACTCAATACAGGCTTGTCGACCAACGGCAGCACAGGCACCTACGCCACAGGTCCGAGTTCTTCCCAGCTAACCGAATACCGAACAGATTCTACCAATACAGGTGTGCTGAATATCACCGCTTTTGATGCCACCAACAAAACAATGTCAGGGAACTTTAACTTCAAGGCCAAGCAGTTTTCCCCGACAGTGGGCACAACAATCGTTACGATCACCAGCGGAACATTTGCCAGTGTCAAATGGCAGTAAGCCTTACCACACAAGCTCTTGCAATATCCTGAATGATGAGAAGGACTTATTTTTTGAATATTATTTTAAAAGGCCGGATCATTCTGGCCTTTTTTTCATGCCTGACTTTTGCTGAAACGTATGCTCAGAATGCGGATATCATTCTCCTGCGTAAAATCAATGTACAACGAAACCCCATACTGGACCCGGCTTTTCGCTTTGTTTCCAATACAGTGATGCCTTTATCGTTTGCCGTTCCGTGCGGACTGGCAGGCGCCGGATTGTATAATCACGATCCGGTACTTGTCAATCAGGCAATGGTAGCAGGAGCCAGCCTCATTCTCGCCAATGCGCTCTCAGCAGGATTGAAATACGGCATTCACCGAAAGCGTCCCTTTGTAACATACGAGGATATTCAGAAAGAGACCCGCGCCGGACCCTATTCTTTTCCCTCCGGGCATACCACATCTGCTTTTGCAACAGCCACATCCTTATGCCTCGCTTTCCCGAAATGGTATGTCATCGCGCCTTCCTGTGTATGGGCGGGACTCGTGGCATAT
>DASYGQ010000065.1:0-8789 GCA_035999585.1 Bacteroidia bacterium
AACTGAAATTTCTGATACTTGATGAAGCTGACCGTATGCTCGATATGGGTTTCTTTGATGACATCATGAAAATCGTCAATACCATTCCCAAAGAGCGCCAGACTCTTATGTTCTCGGCTACCATGCCCCAGAAAATACGGCTGCTCGCTAATAAAATCCTGCGTGATCCGGCTGAAATCAGTATTGCCATTTCCAAGCCTGCTGAAGGCGTAGTACAAGGCGCTTATCTTGCTTACGATGCACAGAAGGTTCCCCTGATCAAAAAATTACTTGTCGGTAAAGAAGAAGAACTTAAAAGTGTCATCATTTTCGCATCCCGGAAAGAAACCGTGAAGAGCCTCGAAACGGAGCTAAGAAAGCAAAAGCTGTCTGTGCGCTCCATACATTCCGACCTGGAGCAAAGCGAACGGGAAGAAGTCATGCGTATGTTCAAGAGCCGTCAGATTCAGGGCCTTGTTGCTACAGATATTGTATCGCGCGGGATAGACATTGACGATATCGGGCTGGTGATTAATTTTGATGTGCCTGGAGATGCCGAGGATTACATTCACCGTATTGGCCGGACAGCCCGTGCCGAATCAACCGGCGTGGCCATTACCTTCATCAATGAGCAGGACCAGGAGAAATTCAGCCGTATCGAGAAATTTCTTGAGAAAACGGTTCAGAAAATACCTCTTCCGGAAGGTCTTGGAGATGGTCCGGTATACGATCCCGCAGCAAATAAAGGGAGCGGCCGGTCCAATTTTCGCGGTAAAGGCGGTAAACCCGGGGGAAATAGCAAAGGAAAAAGTAATAGCAGTTTCCGGCGCGCCCCGCATAAAAAAGCTCAATAACGCATTGGGTTCAGGAAGCGATCCGATAAATGACGCTCTTTTACCCTTTTTTATTCAATTATGAGCGACAGATGGGTTTATTCCTATCTTTGCCGAATCTAAAAACAAACAAAACTCTCTATCCAAATGAAAAAAATTATCAGCATTCTCTTCGTTGCTGCAGTTGTAACTCTTGTTGCCTGTGGTGGCAAAAAATCTGATCTCGTTACCGGTAGCTGGAAGCTTGCCGATATGACTCAGCCTATGCCTAAAGAAATCCCCGATTCCATGAAGGCTAAGTTTGAAGCTCAGATGAAGACCCAGATTGAAGAAATGAAAAAATCAACCAGCTTTGATTTCAATAAAGATGGTTCATTCAGCGTAAAAATGATGGGCCAGGAAAATAAAGGTACCTGGAAACTCAGCGATGATGGCACCAAAATGATGATGACTCAGGGCAACAAAATGGACACAACCCATGTTGTTGAACTTACTGCCAGCAAAATTGTTCTGGAAGTGAATCAGGCAGGTGACAAACAAATGATCACCCTTACCAAATAAGCGATCCAAAGATCTTTTAAAAAATCCTTGCCGGAAACAGCAGGGATTTTTTTTGTTCTTTTCCTACAATCACACGCTACTCCTCTACCCCTCTATCCCTCTTTCTCTTCAACTCACACTCCCCTCTCACCTATTTATAAGTTTATAACCACAATTAGAGTGAGTGTGAGAGCGAGTGTGGAGTATAAACAAAAACTCCTCCCCGGTTATCCGGAAAGGAGTTTTTGGAATGATTGATTTCGTTACTAGGAAAGTACTTTCTTCACCAGGTCAGCTGCATCCTGCAGTTGAATGGCTGAGAACACTTTCAATCCGGATTCATCAATGATTTTCTTGGCTTCTACAGCGTTTGTACCCTGAAGCCTTACAATAATGGGCACATGAATGGTTCCCATATTACGGTAAGCATCAACAATACCTTGTGCAACACGGTCACAACGTACAATGCCTCCGAAGATATTCACAAGAATCGCTTTTACATGTTCATCGCGCAGGATGATGCGGAAGGCTTGCTCCACACGGGCTGCATTGGCTGTTCCGCCCACATCCAGAAAGTTGGCAGGATCTCCGCCTGCAAGCTTGATGATGTCCATCGTGGCCATTGCCAGTCCCGCTCCATTCACCATGCAACCCACGTTACCGTCAAGCTTTACATAGTTAAGAGAGTGTTTTCCGGCTTCCACTTCAGTAGGATCTTCTTCGTTTTCGTCGCGCAGCGCTGCATAATCCGGGTGACGGTAAAGGGCGTTGTTGTCGAGTGATACCTTTGCATCAACCGCCATGATTTTATTGTCGGATGTCTTCAGTACGGGATTAATTTCGAAAAGTGAAGCATCAATGGTGTCGTAAGCTTTGTAAAGAGAAGCAACGAACTTTACCATATTCTTCTGAGCATCTCCTGTCAGGCCCAGGTTGTAAGCTATCTTGCGGCACTGAAAGCCCTGCAGTCCAACCTTAGGATCAATCTCCTCTTTGAAGATAAGGTGTGGCGTTTTTTCCGCCACTTCTTCAATGTTCATTCCTCCTTCAGTCGAATACATGATGATGTTCCGGCCTTTCTGGCGGTTCAGCAAAACGCTGATATAAAATTCCTTTGTAGGTGTTTCTCCGGGATAATACACATCCTGTGCAATAAGCACTTTGCGAACCAGCTTTCCTTTGTCGGAAGTCTGAAGCGTCACAAGGGATTTTCCCAATATGTTTGTGCTGATTTGTTTGACGTCGTCAATGGATTTGGCCAGTGCCACCCCACGCTGCTCCGTACCCACTATCTTTCCTTTTCCGCGTCCTCCTGCATGAATCTGTGATTTCACCACAAACCATCCGGTGCCGGTTTGCTTCTGCAATTCTTTGGCTGCTTCCACCGCTTTTTCAGGAGTGTCGGCTACAATGCCTTCCTGAATAGCTACGCCGAATCCTTTTAGAATTTCTTTACCCTGATATTCGTGAATGTTCATCTCTGATTTTTTTGGGTGAATAGAAGCCCAAAAGTAGGTTTTTGACCGGGATATTCAAAGATGGTTGTAACTATTTTTGGTGCCAGTAAGGATATACCATTGTTAACCGGATCCGGATCAACGGATGAGCTGAACAAATCCTTGCTTGTCGTATATTTTTCCTTCCAGTGCCTTGGCATGCAACTGGAAGAAATAAGTACCATCTGAAGCCAGAACTCCTCCCTGAGTACGCCCGTCCCATGCATCATTGGGCGCGAGCAATTCGGCAAGTACTATCCCCCAACGGTCATAAATGGTCACATGAAGGGTTTCCAGGCCTTTGGAGCTTATTGAAAACACATCATTGACTCCGTCACCGTTCGGTGTGAATACGTTCGGGACGAGAATCCAGGATGGGGGTTCCTTTGTTTCAATCAGGATCTGGTACATGCCTTTACATCCGTTCGAATCGGTAACGCTCAATGTAACGGTATAGGAACCTGGATTTGGATATGAATGCATCGGATCTGCCACGTTTGATTCCGTTCCATCCCCGAAATTCCAGCTCCAGCTTACCCCTGGAGGTACTGATGCATCTTTGAAGGAAACATCGAACGGTACGCTTCCGGCTGTAGAACTTTCAGTAAAATATGCATTTTCGCTGTTTACCACCACCGATGAAACGGATGTGGCCGTGCCGCACCCATTGCTGGCCGTAACCGTATAGGTGCCCGTTTCCTTTACATAAATCGAAGAGTCATGTGAGCCGGTGCTCCAGGTATATGTGGAACCTCCGGAAACGGTCAGCAGAGCTGAGTCGCCTTTGCAAATCCTTGCATTCGGACTGGTGATCACCGGATGTGGCTGAGGCATTAAGATCACCTGTACCTTGGCTGAATCGGTTCCGCAGAAATTCGTCACATGCACCCAATAAATACCTGCTGCGGATGCTGTGATGGAGGGTGTTGTGGCACCTGTGTTCCAGGTATAAGATGTTCCACCGGAAGCAGTCAGTGTAACGTTTTTTCCCGCACAGAATGTAGTCGGCCCCGATGAAGCGATGACTGCTGTGGGAATAGCTCCATTATTGATCACTGTTGCCACCGCTGTGGTACGACACCCGTTAGAATCAATTACCGTGCAGGTATAGGTTCCTGAAATAAGTCCGGATGCTGTGGCTCCTGTGGCTGCGCCCGGTGACCAGGAATACGTATATGGTTTTTTGCCTCCCGATACAGAAACAGTCGCATTGCCGTTGTTATTACGGCAGCTAGCAGGGGTTGTACTTGTACTGGTAGTGAGTGCCGAAGGTTGTGTGATAGTTACAGTTCCCCTGGCAACACAACCGTGACTGTCGGTAATCCGGAAAGAATCGGTTGCTGCCGAAAGACCGCTTATCGTGGATGTGGAAGCACCTGTACCGGCAGACCAGGAATATTGATAGGCCGGAGTTCCGCCACTCACGGTCAGACTTGCTGATCCATTACTTCCGCCATTGCAGGAAACCGGTGTGGTGCTGACCGAGAATGCGATCGGTGCTGGTTGTGTAACACTAACCACCTGACTGGTGCTGCATCCGTTGGCATCGTGCAGATAGCATGTGTATGAGCCGGCTGCTAACCCGTTAACGCTGGCTGACTTCGCGCCTCCCGGCGACCATGAGTAGGTATACGGAGGAGTTCCGCCGGTTTGTTGTGCAAGCACACTTCCGTTATTGCTTCCATTGCAGGTAGCAGGTGTGGTACCCAAAACAAGGCTGAGAGTCTGAGGTTGATTCACGCTCACTGTTTGTGTGACGCTGCAGTTGTTTGCGTCATGCACGATGCAGGTATAAGTGCCTGCCGGAAGATTCGTTGCAGTTGCCGATTTACTGCCGTTTGGCAACCAGCTGTATGTATAAGGTGGTGTTGCCCCCGAAACATTTGCAGTGGCTGTTCCGGTTCCACCGTTGCAGGCTGCCGGCGTGCTTGTAAGACCAAGGACAAGCGCAGTGGGTTGAGCAATGGTAATAGTTTTGCTGATCACACATCCATTGGCATCATGTACGATGCAGGTATAGGTGCTTGCAGAAAGTCCGCTGGCTGAAGAAGATGTTCCTCCTGATGGTGTCCATTGATAGGTATAAGGAGGATTGCCACCACCGGCTTGTGCAGCAGCTGTTCCATTGGAGCCTCCATTGCAGGATACCAGTGTAGAACTCAGGTTGAGGGTCAATGAAGGTGGTTCCGAAACAACAATGGTTTTGACAATCTGGCAACCGTTTGCATCCAGAATGGTGCAGGTATAAGTGTGTGCCGCCAATCCGCTCAGGCTTGCACTTGTTCCGGCCACCGGAGCCCATGAATAAGAATAAGGAGGTGTTCCGCCGCTCGCAGATGCAGAGGCTGTGCCATTGTTTCCGCCATGGCAGGAAACCGGCGTTGAACTCAGGGTTTCTGTCAGAGCCGTAGGCTGCGAAATAGTGATAACCTTGAAAAGGCTGCAATTATTGGCATCCCGGACGGTACAGGTATAACTGCCGGCAGCCAAGCCGGTAGCAGATGAGCTCGTTCCTCCGGAAGGGCTCCACTGATAAGTATAAGGAGGCGTTCCTCCGCTCGCGGAAGCAGAAGCCGTGCCATTGTTACCACCATTGCAGGAAACAGGTGTTGAACTCAGTGTTTCTGTCAGCACCGCAGGTTGGGAAATAGTAATGGTCTTGACCAGGCTGCAATTATTGGCATCCCTGATTATGCATGTATAAGTGCCGGCAATCAAGCCTGAAGCAGATGGGCCGGCACCCCCTGAAGGACTCCATTGATAAGAATATGGAGGAGTACCGCCTGAAGGTTGCACGCTTGCTGTTCCGTTGGAACCTCCGTTGCAGGATACAGCGGCGGCAGTAATGCCGGAGGCAAGGGCTGTGGGTTGGGAAACAACAATGACTTGGGTACTGCTGCAATTCTTTGCATCAGTCACAGTAACGGTATAGGAGTTAGCCGAAAGCCCTGTTGCGCTGGCTCCTGAACCGACAGCCGGTGACCAAGAATAAGTGTAAGGAGGAGTTCCGCCTGAAGCAGTTACCTGAGCTGATCCATTGGCTCCGCCGTTACAGGCTGCATCGGTATGCGTCTGACTGCCAACCAGTGCGGCAGGCTCCGTAATGGTTGCTGCCGAAGATGTGGCACATCCGCCGGGAGCTGTAACTGTAACGGAATAGGTGCCTGGACTAAGCCCGTTTACTGTTGGGCTGGCTTGAGAAGGCGTTGTATTCCAGGAATAAATAAAAGGAGGATTGGCTCCGGAAACGGATACAGTGGCAGAACCATTGCGTGAACCGGCGCATGTTACATTGGTAACAGAAACGGCAAGGACGGGGTATGGCAGAAAATTAAAAGTAGTATCTATTGTATACGTGCAGGAACCGGTGGTCACTTTTACTTCATAGGTGCCCGACTGGTTGACGCTGATTGTTTGTGTGTTTGGGTTACCTACTATACCCGGACCTGCCGGAATTTTTGTCCAGTGATAAGCGTCTGCACCCGGCGGGGCAATCATTTGTACAACCGAACCCTGGCATGCACTGGCTGGTGAAAAGGTAATCTGAACAGGTGAACAGGAGCAATCCACATACCCATATCCGAAATGCTGTCCATAGATGCAGCCGGCAGCGGTGAAACGAACGGTAAGCACTTGTCCGACGTAAGCTGAAAGATTCAGCGCATTGGCTGACCAGGGTATGTAATATACTTCACTTCCATCGGAGGAATTCACATCGTTTGAAAGTGTAAAACCGGGAGGGAGTTTTCCTTTGATGGCTTCTTCATAGTACTGAAGGCAAGGAATTGGGTTACCCGCATTGTCGAGAACCTCAATTTTGAAGTATGGCTGTTCGCCCTGATTGTGCCCGCCATCATTTAAAACCACGGCATATTTATAGGTAAAGAGTGAATTGCTTTTGGATACAGTAAAGGTTTGTTCGAGAATTTCACCGGGACTTTGGCTGGATGGGCCTCCGTAGGTGCAACTGGTGTTTATCAGAACACTGTTGATATTATCGCCTCCGAGGCGTTCGGCATAAGTTCCTCCTCCCGGATCAATCATCGGAAATACACCCCAGGGATCGGTCCCTCCGGCGGCAGAGACAAGGGTATGATAGGAGCAGGATGTTTCCGGGGAGTTCGTGCCAAGAGTGTGTACTCCGTTGGCTGTCACGGTAAGCGGTGTGCCAGATGCAGAGTTGTAACCGATGAAACCTGTCCATCCGGTATAGTTACCGTTTTCAAAATCCACATTGTTGCAGGGTGCGGTCTGCATCCGGAACTGAGCCGGATCAATCACCTTCAATGAATGGTTATCGGTAAGGTGGTATTTCCGGCTGATGAATTGACGCTGTTCGTTGTAAATATACCGGGCCATCTCACTGGTATTCAGGTGATGCATCAGGCTGAATTCCACGGCGGCCCGGTAAGCCTGACCGGCATCGTAGCTGTCGAGGCTGTCTCCTTTGAAGTACAGGTATTTTTCTGGCATCTGTGCGCTTGAGATCCGGATGATGGAAAGGAATAAGGCGGACAGAAGAATGTATTTTCGGATCATGGGATGATTGGTATGGAAAGCACTGGAAATGTTTAGTTTTTAAAATAAATTTCAGGGTATACAGAAAGAACGGCCACACTTATCAGGGGCTAAAAATAGTGTCATGGCAACTCGTATTTTGCTTTTTTTAGTTCAACATACACTGCAAACCGTTTAAACGTGGTTTACTCCGGGTGTAATGTTTCCTGAAAGAAATGGAAAGGCGGTATATATTATAGTGGGATAATATAAATCAAACTTTACGGGGATAAAATTATGCCCCCAAGGCTTCCGACTGAAATGATTAATGTCAGGGATCAGGAAGGTTTTTTATAATATTTGAGGGCTGTAGGAAGGAATTCCTTGATGTCTTTGATTCGCGTTTCGTCGCTTGGATGGGTACTCAGAATCTCAGGTGAATTATTTTTTGCGGCGGCTGCCATACGATCCCAGAAAGCAACAGCCTCATTGGGATCATATCCTGCCAGTGCCATAAACACAATACCAAGCTTATCAGCTTCGCTTTCGTGCGTGCGAGAATATTTAAGTGTGCCGAGCGTAGACCCCAGGTTATAAGCCTGGTTGAACACTTGCTGGGTTTCGCCGGGTTTTTGAGACAGGGCCACAGAAAGCGCCAGCCCTCCTGTTTGTACAATAAGCCCCTGACTCATTCGCTCATTACCATGTCTGGCAACAGCATGGGCTATTTCATGACCCATTACCACCGCAAGAGCCGTTTCATTCTTTGTTACCGGGAGCAGACCCGTATAAACAACTACTTTACCACCCGGCATGCACCAGGCGTTAATGGTTTTATCATCCCGTATCAGATTGAACTCCCATTTATAACCATCAATACGGCTTCCATATCCGTTTGACTTCATGTATTGCTCAACAGCAGCAGAGATCCTCGCTCCTACCCGCTTGACCATTTGGGTATTCGGATCAGTATCGGGTACATGCGGGTTCTTTGTTAAAAAATCGCCATAACTGGTCAATGCCATGCTTTCCATCTCTGTTTCCGGAATCATGTTCAGTTGCCGGCGGCCGGAGATAGGAACCTTATAGCAGGAATACAAAAGGATCAGCGTAGAGGAATAAACAACGGCTCTCTTTTTCATGGAAATCATATTTTAAAGCATGCCCTGTTATTGCAGAATAAAAAACGGGGAACTAAAAGAATTCAGAAATGATGGTTACCCTTCAATCTGAGCACTCAGTCCTTTTTCCAGCAAGGCGGAGCAAATGGGCTCCAGCTTGTCGTAGGAACCGTTCTTGACTGAGCATTTTCCCACATGGTGAACAATGTGGGCACATTGTTCGGCTTGTTCAGGTTCATGGTCACAATACTCCATCAGCATATCAATCACATGATCGAATGTGTTCACATCATCGTTGTAGAGAACAATGGTGTGTTCGGGCT
>DASYGQ010000195.1:0-2806 GCA_035999585.1 Bacteroidia bacterium
TAATTAAAGCGGCTGAGATGTGTACCATCCGCAAAATTTTCATCGTACTGCCCGTTGTAAAGAATCCCGGAGCCTCTTCCGTTCACAGCACCCAATACCGATATGCGCGGAAAGTAATTTCGAAAGATTTCCTTTTCACGCATTAGGCTCAGATCCTGGCGTGCTGAAAATATTTTCAGGATGGGATTGGAGCTGATGTCGGCTGTAGGGACTACAGAAACAGCAGGAGCATTCATAAAAAAAGTGGCGGTATCCAGTTCATATCCCGTGGTTTCCACTCCCATCAGACTCGACAGCCGGCTTCGCTGCTCAGCTTCATTCTTCTCGGCTTCAAGCACATTTAATCTGGCTTTGGAAAGCTCTGCATTGGCAAAGGAGGTGTCAACACCGGGACGAAGCCCGCTTCTGACATTTGTTCCGATGACACTGTTGACAACCTGTATTCGCTTGAGGTTTGTTTCCTGCAGACTTTTCAGTTTAATGGCAACAAGCGCATCGAGGTAAGCCTGCGCCACATAAATCTTATTATAGAATTTTTCCTGCTCGGCATCCGCGCCTGCCAGTTGGAACTGAAGGTCTGATTCTTTGACCCTTGCAGCGTACTGACCGAAGCTGAATGGAACCCATTCCACATAACCCATTCCAATGGCCCCGTAAACAGGATTGAAATTATTGGCATTGTCGATAGAGCCGGAGGTTGAAAATCCGTTTGAAAAATAGCTTCCGGGAACTGAGTTTGCAGTGCCGTAATTAACCTGGCCGTAGAGTTTGAGAGCGGGCATGTATTGCCGTTTTACCTGACGAACATTTTCCTGCTGTGCCTGTGCATAAAATTCCTTTGCTTTCACTTCCCCGTAATTGGTGGAAGCTGTTTCCAGCGCCTTTTGCAACGTAAGCAGTTGACTGGTTTGCTGGGCCTCTAATGGGAGCGAAACAAAAAGGTAAATAAGCAGAGGAAGGCAGATACATATGTTCCGCCAACCGGGAGATCCGGAGTTGAATCGTTTTGCTTTCATGATTTAATAATATAAATGATATTGAAGGGCCGGATACTGTCCGGATCAGCGTTCTTCTTTTAAAGCTCTACCGGATGAAAGATCAATCACAGGCAGGACAAAAAGAAATTAAATCAGATGTAACAAGGAGGGCCACGAATCGGGTAGACCGATGAGGCAAATTGAGGTAGGTAACAGGTATTTGAAAAAGAAATAGCGAAGAATTGGGAATAAATGGAAAGTGCGGGCTGTGGAGGGCAAATGGCCGCTGTTGTTTCAATGATTTTTCGCCGTTTCCTTTCCAGCTTGATCCTTGAACTGGTGGAAATCTGCTCTTTGGTCAGAGAATAAGGAAAGGGGATGAGAATATTTCCATCATTGGAATGAATAGAAACAATGCTCGAAACAGTAAGATTACATTCGTTGTGGTAAGCCCCACCGCCGGAAAACGCATGTGCACTTCCGGGTGGAACCAGAAGAAGCATAAAAGAAATGAAAAGAAAAAGAGTGCGAACACTGTATCTTAACCGATAAAGCATGCGCAAAGATGCGACATTTTGCTCTGACTTTTTGATTTTTAGCGTTTTTTCGGATATCGGGGATTAAGCTAAAAGCCGATGTAAGATTTACTCCAAATATTTAATGGATGCTTGGGAGTATAATTTATTGCTTTTGTAAACAATAGATTCACAGTTAGTTATGAGTGGCTCCCGATTCTTCTGAAACGGCAGGCAGCTTTTCTGAAGAATCTTAAGTATGCGAAAACGGGGATTGTTAATATTAAGGTAATATATGAATGATGGCTTATTAACACGCTCCCGCCACCTTTGCCGCACACAAATTAAAACAAAACCACCACAAAATGATCACGATGAAAAAAACGGTTACTTTAAAAAATTTGTTAGCTGGCTCTGTTCTGACCATGGCCATGAGTATGAATGCGCAGACAACCGATCCAAAGCCTGCCAATGCGGATGAATTTAAGCCTTCAGGAAATCTTTGGGGGTATGTGTTCGGCGACTACGCAATGAAAACACAGAATGACTCTTTGGGCAGAGGGGGAGGAAACGTACAATACAAAACACCGGCAGCATTAAACTCCGGTAACGTGGCAACTACAACAAATCCGGTTCCTGCAAACGCTCAGACAAATGCTTTCCAGATCCGCCGGATGTATCTCGGTTACGATTATAACATTACAAAACACTTTTCGGCCTCCGCCGTACTTGCAAACGAACAAACCCTGTTGCCAAACAACCAGAACACCGTTTATCTGAAATATGCTTTCCTGAAATGGTCCAATATTTTCAAAGGCAGTGACCTGGTCGTTGGTCAGCTTCAGACTGCATCTTTTGCAACTCCATTCCAAACAGAGCCTTTGTGGGGCTACCGTTCCATTGAGCGTACAATCATGGATTTGCATAATACAGACGGTTCAACGGATCTTGGAATCTCCTTGCAGGGCCGTGCATGGACGCAAAAAAATGCTTCCGATTCATTGCACCCGAGCTTAGTCGGTTATGTACTTCAGGTTGGTAATGGAAACAGCGCGGTTCCGGAATCGGATCCATTCAAAAAGGTAAGGGCAAATGTATATGTGTCTTTGCTTGGGCAGAAACTCACCATCGGATTCTACGGTGATTACGTTACTCAGCAATACACTCCTTATCATACATCAAACATGACGATGAAGGCTTATGCCTCTTTCAAAACAGAATCATTCAGAATAGGTGTTGAAGCGTTCCAGCAAACAAATCAGAATTCTGATATCTATACCGTTTATGACCCGGCCAGCAAAACATTTTCAAAGA
>DASYGQ010000271.1:0-3128 GCA_035999585.1 Bacteroidia bacterium
AATAATCAATATTCAATGCTCAATATTCAATTCTCAATTCTCAATTGAGATTTTGGGTAAATCTGATACAACATGAAAAACTATTTGTACTCGCTGGTCATGCTGCTGGCTTTGTTTTATTTTCTGACGCATTGCGGAACATACAGAGGAAAAGGAACCTCGCATTCGACCGCCAGTGTAACCCTGGCTTCTGAGCAGGCTGATTCCATTCAGCTTGCTGGTTATAAAGGGCAGCAGAGACAATAAGCCGCATCTTCTTATTACGGAAAAAAAGAAACCCCGCTTCTCACCGGAAGCGGGGTTTTTTATTGATGAGAATCATTCCTCAGGCTTTCACCATGTCTCTCAAAGCTTTGATCTTATTGTGAGAAAGCTGGAGCTTTTGTTTTTGTCTTCCAATGATATCCCGGATACGGGCCGGAATCATATTTTCGGATTTAAGGACATCATCATAAGCCTGTAATGCAGCATCTTCTCCGAACTCACAGGAGTTGATGATGGCTTTCCGGTCTTTACCGGTAAGAGCGGCTTTGATATCCATCCATACGCGATACATTTTTCCGCTATTGCGGGTGCCTTCTGTTGGTTTGCCCCCCAGCAGGATAACCTCTCCGGCCAGCTCTGATTTAAAGGCATGGCTCTCGGTTGACATGGCGACAAACAATCCTTTCAGCGATGAATCATCGGTTTCCTTGGCAGCTGTCTCATAACCTGTAATCCGGTCGTTATTGATTTCAACGAGGTTATTGATCAGACTGATCAGTTTTTCATTTGTGTTTTCCATTTGTTTCAGGTTTAATTTGGTTTTTGTGCCCGACTTGCCTGTTCATGGGCAAGGAGACAGAAGATTTGGCTTCAAAGTTAATGTCGCTTCATCCCTCGTTTCCATTTTCTCGTTAAGCCTGAACTCTGTGTCGGCGAAGTGTCGATCCGCAGGGATAAATTCAGTGTGAGCGTGTTGGGGAGAGTGGAAAAGCGGGGATGGAGAAATGAAAAGCCCTTCGCTCTCAATACTCACTCTCACTCTGTCCTATAATAGGCGATCAAAATAAGGCACTTATCGAAAACGTAAAGTTTTTTATTTCATTCCGGGATAGATTTGAATTCAAACATTATATCAGTATATGATCCAATTGAAACTCAAAGACCGCTTTTCCATCTTCGTGAAGACCTATAAAAAATGGAGTGCAGACGATCCCTTCCGTCAGAGTGCGGTGATTGCCTATTACGCTATTTTCTCACTGCCGGCCCTGTTGCTGATTACAATCAGTCTGGCCGGACTGGCTTTCGGGCGTGATGCCGTCAGCGGTAAGGTCGAAGCTCAGATCACCGGTCTCATGGGGGCCGACACAGCCAAACAGATCGGCGATATGATTGCCAAAGCCTGGAAAAGCAAGCATTCTGTGATCGCCTCTGTCATTGGTTTTGTGACACTGATCACCGGATCCATCGGGGTATTCACCGAACTTCAGAAATCACTCAATTTTATCTGGGAAGTAAAGCCTAAGCCGGGTCAGAAATTCTGGAAGTCAGTCAGGAATCAGTTGTTTTCATTCGGACTGGTGCTCTCCATCGGCTTCCTCATGCTGGTATCACTGGTGCTGACCACCTTATTATCGGCTTTCGGTGAATGGATCAGTGCGCATTTTTCCAGTTTAGCCACCGTTCTTTTGCATCTGCTCAATTTTGCCCTTTCGTTTACGATGGTCACCGTGCTTTTTGCTCTGATGTTCAAAGTGCTGCCTGATGCCAGAGTGAATTGGCGTTACATACGCCGCGGTGCGGTTCTGACAGCATTTCTGTTTATTCTGGGTAAGTATGCACTGGGGTTTTACTTCGGACGTTTTCAGCCTGCATCAGCCTACGGAACTGCCGGATCCATCGTGCTCATCCTTCTTTGGGTTTCCTATTCCTGCATGATCCTCTTTTTTGGTGCTGAATACACCAAGCAGCTTCAGCTGCAAAAGGAAGGGCAGATCGTTCCGGATGAGTCGGGAGAAAAAGCAAAGGGGGCCTGTGCGGAAACCGCATCGGAGCCTGAAACCGGTAAAGAGAAGAAGGCAGACCCTGCCATCAGTGCCCGGAATCCAGGGAAGTGATGGCTTTCAGCAGTTGCTTGCCACCGGCTGATGCAAAAAGCTTCGCATGGCGGGCTTCGATGATATCTGCCATTGTACATTTGGCGATCTTGCTTTCGACCCATGCGTTGAGGTCGAAATACTGCAGGAGCTTTTTCTCTTCCGGATAGGATTTGAAAAACTGTGCCAGGTTTGTCTGCAAGGTGGTGAAAACCTGTGTCTCGGCTTTCTTGTCCCATCCGTCTGAATTTTCCTTCTTCAGGAAATCAAGCAGGAATTTCTCAATGCGGTGAAGCTTGTTATGCCGGTATAAGGTGCGGTAGGCAGCCCGGGTGCGGTAGAGCAGCAGTTCGATGTCTCCCTTTTCAAAATAAACAAGCACCTGAAGAATCTGTGAAAAATAATAAAGGTCGCTGCTCAGATCGCTTGCCGATCCCATGAGCAACTCATCCACGTTTTTGAGCGCAGCCTGATAATTCTTTAATGCGAGGTTGGCAACGGCGCATTCCAGGATCAGCTTGTTCCGGCGTATCTCCAGGGTTTCTGAAAAATCCATCTCTTCGTAAAAAGAACGTATTTTCTGTGCATGTTTCAGCGCAGCCTCGAACTTGCCGGTACGCATGCAGGAATTGAATTTGAGACTGAACAACGATACCTGCATCAGTTTCCGGGAGCCGGGATTCTTTGAGCTGAGCTCCTGGAGCGTCTCAAAGCTGTCGAGCAACTGATCATAAAAGCCCAGGGTGAATTCCAGGTTGAATACTTTTTCCAGCTCAGCAACAAACAGGGTGGAGTAGGGAAGAATCTCGGTCATCTGAATATTTGCATTCAGCAGTTCTATCTTTTTCTTGCTGTATACAAGCGTCTTCATGGGTTTGTTCAGGGCTTCATACAGAATCCCAAGCTTCTGGTAATGCATGAAAGCTGCTGAAAAGGAGGAGTATTCCTTTTTCTTTTTTTTCTCAAGTTCGGCCACCTTATTTTCCAGCTCAACAATATCTTTCGGACTGCGTGCCAGTCCCATATTGCGGCAGCGGTCCTGTATCAGCT
>DASYGQ010000306.1:0-13526 GCA_035999585.1 Bacteroidia bacterium
TTCCGTGCACTGAACGACACCAACGGGACTCAGAAAGCCGCCATCAGGACTCAGGATGCCGCAATCAGAGTTCTGATTGCGGCAAACAGAGTCCATTTTGCGTCAAACGGAACTCCGTTTGACACTTTCAGAACTCCGGATGACACAAGCGGAGTCCCGAAAGCATCTTTTACCGCTCCGTTTGCTTCCATCAGAGCTCTGAAGGAAGCAAACGCAACTCTGTTCGAAGCAAACGGAGTTCTGATTGCCGCAAAAAGAGGACAATCTGTCACAACTGAACACCGTTTGCTTCAACGGGAGTCCTGTTGGCGGCTTTCTGACTCCTGAAAGACGCCTTCAGAACTTCGTTTGCGGATTTCAGGACTCTGATTGCCGCTTTCAGAACTCCGGTTGTGTCATCCGGAGTTCCGGTTGCTGCTTTCAGAGCACTGGTTGATGCTTTTTCTCTTCTGTTCACAAAACTGCCTGCGCATAGAGCCGCTTCATGAACCGATTTGGATCTGATCAGGATCCCGATCGGAGAGAAGAGGATTGCGATCATCCGTTTCCCAGGACTACAATCCACTTCCCCCCCCGTTTATTCCAGCACAATGTCACTTTTTTTGAAAATTACGGGTTAAGACGGAGGGAAGGCTACGTTTTTGATCGTAGGAAATGGCAGGAAATGCGACTTTTTAAAATAATGAAAAAACAGAAAAATGCGGTGAAAGAGGTGAGAGGAAAGGCTGGAAAAACAAAAAAGCCGCCTTCTGTCGGGAGGCGGCCTTTTTTTGAATGTTGAATATTTATACCTGATTGATCTTTTTCGACAGATCGTCTTTGTAAGAACCGCCGATGGGAATGGGTTTCTTTTCGTCTTCCAGGATGAGGTTCGGTTGTTCGATGGCAACGATTTTGTCAATTCTCACAATGAAGGAGCGGTGAACGCGAATGAATTCATTCGGAGAAAGTTTGCGTTCAATATCTTTCATGGTCGAGTGAATGGTATACCGTGCGTTGGAAGTATTGATCACGACATAATCTTTCAGGGCCTCCACGAAATAAATGTCTTTCGTGCGCACCTTTACTAGCCTTGAATTCGATTTTACGAAAATGATGTCTTTGGCATCTTTGTTTTCAACGATAGAGTAGAGGAAGTCGCGTTCTTTCTTGACTTCATCTTCTTTCTGGTGTTTGTACAGAGCCATTTCAATGGTGGTCCGAAGGTCAATTTCCTTGAATGGCTTGATGATATATCCGTAAGGTTCGGTGATTTTGGCTTTGCTCAGTGTGCTTTCGTCTGCATAGGCTGTCAGGAAGATAATTGGAATATTGAGTCTTTTGCGGATCTGGTCTGCAGCTTCAATTCCACTCATGTCGCCCTTGAGCATGATATCCATCAGGATGATGTCCGGACGGTGCTCTTCAGCGGTACGAATGGAATCTTCGCCATTATTGCAAATCCCTATTACATTATACCCGAGCTTTTTAAGACTCATCTGAATGTCTTTCGCAACAATACTCTCATCTTCGGTGATAAGGATGTTAATCTTTGACATATTTATGCGTTTTTAATTGGGTTTCTGAATACGATGGTAAATTTAGTTCCTTTTGAGCGATCTAACTTAATGCTGCCTCCCAATTGATCGACCAAAGTTACAACTAATTGCAATCCGAGCGACTCGGTATTGTTGTAATCAATGTGAGCAGGCAAACCAATGCCGTTATCGCTTATCACAAGGGTTATTTCCTGGTTTTTATGGGTTAGCCGGATATCGATTTTCCCGGCCCTGTTTTTCGGAAACGCATATTTGAGCGCATTCGAAAGAATCTCATTGATGATCAGCCCACAGGGGATGGCAAGGTCCAGGTTCAGATATACGTCCTGAATTTTGAGATTAAGTTCCACCTGTTCTTCGAAACTCTGATATGAATGTACTAAATTATTTGAAAGATTGGTGACATACTCGGTAAAATTAATGCTGGAGAAGTCTTTTGTTTGATACAGACTTTCGTGAATGAAAGACATGGATTTGATGCGGTTCTGGCTCTCCCGAAGTATTTCAAGCGTTTTCTTGTCTTTGACGTATGACGATTGCAGGTTCAGAATGCTGGAAATCACCTGCAGATTGTTTTTCACTCGGTGGTGGACTTCTTTCAGCAGAACTTCTTTTTCTTTGAGCGACTGTTTCAGTTTCTCTTCCGACAGTTTCTTTTCAGTAATGTCGCGTCCGATACCGGAGATTTCGGATACCTTCTTATCCAGTCCGTAAATAGGGTTGAGGAATACCTCCATCCAGTTGGTGACACCTGTTTTTTCAATAAAGAAACTTGTTTCAAATTGCTGCGGTATCCCCCGGAAGGCTGCCAGGCATTTGATGGTCCAGTAATCGTTATGCTCGGATGTGGAAACAAATTTCCCTTTAAACAGATCGGCCCCAACCTCCACTTCAGCTCCGTAACGGGCCTCGATCATTTTCGCATAATTATAGTTATACGATGTGAGCTTGAGATCCCGGTTGAAGGTCCAGATATAGTGTGAAGATGTTTCAATAATAGAATTGAGTTTGGCAGCCTGGAGGGTGAGCTGCTCCTCGGTCTTTTTGATCTCTGTGATGTCACGTGAAACACCCATGGCTCCGATCACTTCACCATAGTCGTTCCGGAGCACACTGGCAGAAAGGAAAGAGGTGAATAATTCTCCGTTTTTTTTGCGGTTCATCACTTCCCCTGAATAGACTCCCGATCTTTTTTTCAGTTCTTCGGTGATTTCGATCATTTGTTCAGGCTGTGCGTACAGGAAACTTTCATGAACACCAATGACTTCCTGAATGGTGTATCCGAATGTCCGCTGTGCTGCCAGATTGAATTCGGTGACATAACCTTCCTTGTCGGTTGCGAGGATCATGTCAAGTGAACTGTCGATCAGCCTGCGTGTGTATTTCTGGGTAGTTTCGAGCTGGCGCTCGGTGCGCTGGCGCTGTTCTATTTCGAGTTGCAATTTTTTATTGGCTTCTTCAGCAATCTGTGCCCGAAGCTGTTCTTTTTCGAGTTGACGGTGAAATGAAATATCACGGCAGAAAATCAGTACACTGGCACGTCCCAGATAATCGAACAGGATGGGCTTTGATTCCACCTCCAGGAAAGAGCCGTCTTTCCGGTGAATCTTGGTGACAATAAAAGGAAGGTCTTTTCCTTCAAACAGGTCGCGAATCCGTTTGCGGTAGATAACCAGATCTTCAGGAAGTGAATAATCATAAATGGATCGGGTGCCGATTTCATCCAGTGAATTTACCCCGAGCATTTTCAGAATGCTTGGATTGGCGAAAAGTACTTCCCCTTTGTGGTCGTGAATGAAAATGCCGTCGGGTGAGGATTCGATGAGGTTCTTATAACTCTCCTTGCTTTTTTCAAGTTCGAATTCATCGTGTTTCCTGGCGGTGATATCGGAAATAAAGCCTTCGAGAAAAAGCAGTTTGCCTTTTTCATCAAATACCCCCTCGCCTTTTTCCCATACCCATTTAATGTTTCCTGATGAATCCACAATTCGGTACTGGATCTCAAACTGCTTCCGGTTTCTGATCGCCTGTTCAATTTCTCTGATTCCCAAATCCCTGTCGGCCGGATAAACAAGATCAGCAAAGCAGGTTGTCTTGTTGTAAAGCAGATCCTCAGGTTTGAAACCGGTTAGTTCAATGCAGCCATTGTTGACGAACTGCATGGTCCATTTCTCATCATGAAGGCATCGGTAGGCCATCCCCGGCAGATTTCCGAGTAAGGTCGAAAGTGTGCGTTCGCTTTCTTTCAGGGCGTTTTCGGCAAGTTTACGCTGGGTAATATCATTGATTGCCGTGATACGGATTCGTTTGCTGTTATAGGGAATGTTTTGTCCGCGGGCTTCCAGAAAAATTTCGGAACCGTCTTTGCGGCGGCAGGCGATTTCGAATGAAGAAAAGGGTCCGCTGTTTCCAAGGCGGTTGGAAACAAAATTTTTGCTGTCGCGGATAATGAAGTCACGCACCGGCCTGCCGAGCACTTCCGACCGATCTTCAAAGCCGAAGATTTCCAGGAAGCGTTCATTGATATCGATGATGATGCCTCTTTCGCTGAGAATAATGCCCTCAATGGAAGCATTTGACAGGATCCTGAAACGTTCTTCACTGTCGCGCAACGCTTCCTCGTCTTTTTTGGAACGGGTGATATCGCGTGAGATACCTTCCAGTGCAATCATATTACCCCGATCATCAAAAGCCGGGATGTTGCGGGTTTCTGTCCATATAACCGTTCCGTCTTTCCTGATCCAGCGCAGGACAGTGGAATGGTTGACAACATCCACCACGTTGATTTTTTCACGGAGCACTTTTTCTGAATCGCCAAGAATGTGGAGATCGCCCGGATGTGTTATTTTAAAACTCAGGTAAGGATCGGCATAAAATTCTTCCGGGGTGTAGCCGGTTAATTTCAGAACGGAAGGGCTGACATATTCGTAATGTGGTTCCGGCAGGAAAGAGAATTTGAAAATAACATCCTGCGCGTTCTCGGCGAGCATCCTGAATTTCTCCTCGTTTTCTTTGAGACTCAGTTCCGCTTCTTTGATTTCGGTGATGTTGCGTGTGACACCGAAATTGGCAATGTACCGTCCTTTGGCATCGTATTTTGGGAAAACCCGTTCTTCTACCCAAATGTATTTGCCTGTTTTTTTATGGCGGAACCGGTAATTGTAAACAGCCGTTTTCATTTCCTCCTGGGCTTTGCGCTGGAGGGCTTTGAGATGAACTATATCGTCGGGATGGATGTGTTCAATAAAATCACCTGTATAGTTTCCGAATTCTTCCGGAGTAAAACCAACGATCTCTTCCACATTATTGCTCACGAAGCGAAGCTTGCGGTCTTCTCCGCTGAAATCCATATAATAAACAACCTCGTCGATGCTGTTCAGAACCATGTTTAACATGGCTTCACTTTCACGTAACTTCGATTCGTAATTGATACGGTCGGTTACAATCCTCAGAATGCCAAGGTTGGCAATATGTTCACCCTCCTCATTGATCTGAGGAAGCACGCGTTCTTCCAGCCAGATATAATCAGCGGAGCCTTCTTTGCGGAAGCGATAGACGAATTCAACCGGTTTTTTAAATTGTTTCAGTTTCTCCGCAACTGCCACAATGCGGGGGATATCTTCTGGGTGGCATTGCTGCAAGAGTTTGCCGGTAGAATTGATGTATTCTTCCGGAGCAATACCCAGTATTTCGGTAATGTGCGAACTGATATAACGGATTTGCTTTCCGGTACCATCCGGATTGAAGGCAATGAAATAAACGAGTTCGTCGATGCTGTCAAGCACCATGGAAACGCGCTTATCATTTTCTTTTTTTTCGAATTCTGTTCTTTTAGCAGCAGTTACATCGAGAAACAAAGTTTGAATACCTGGCTTGCCGTTGAAAGTGATGAGGCCTGACTTTGCCTGAATGTCAAGTACGTTGCCATTCAGCAATCTGACGCGAAGGTCAAAAAATCCGGGATCTTCGCCTTTCAGAAGATTCTGAAAACGTATTTTGAGTTGTTCGTGGTATTCGGGCAGGATGTAATGGAACAAATCGACATCCGCAAATTCCGGGATCTGGCTTTTCTCAAAGCCCAGGAGGGAGGCAACGAACTTATTGATGTAGACAACCTCAAACTGAAGGTTGTAAACAATCACACCGATGGGCAGATGATGTAACAGGTTTTGATAATCGACATGCCCTGGCGCTGAGGAACGCGCCTCCAATTCCAATATTCGGGATTCGAGAAGACGTATTTTCTCAGCCGTATCTTCCTGATTCACGGGACTGTTTTCCATTTACTGGTTCTGTGAAGGAGAAGGTGTACTGTCTTTGGATGAGTTATCCAGCTTTATTTTCATCCCGTCGAATTTCACTTCGACATCGTCTTTATAGGTGATAGTAAGTATCAGCATTCCATCCTCATCAAAATATTTCCAGTCACCTTCTTTTCGCCCGAAAATGAATTTGCCTTCTTCACGGATATTACCGTTTTCGTAATAATAAATGTGTTTGCCATCGGGCTGGCCATCTGTGAAATTGCCTTCAAAACGTGTTTTGCCGTTGGTCGTATAAATATGTTTCCAGGGCCCTTCGCGTTTGTCGCCCTTGTATTTTCCTTCTTCCCGGTAGTCGGTCATCTCAAAAAACCAGGGCCCTTCCTTGAGGCCGTCAACGAGATCGCCTTTGGTGATTATTTTTTGAATGGAGTCATCGGAATATTCTGTCATGGTTCCGTTGGCAAGTCCGTCGATATATGTTTCCTCGCGCAACAGTTTTGAATCTTCGTAATACCATTTCCATTCTCCCTGAGGCTGGCCCTTTTTATCGTATTTCCCCTGCTGTTCAAGTTTGCCATTCGTGTGGTAGAAGAGCCAGGGGCCAACTTTCTTGCCATTCAGATATTCGCCTTCTGCCTTGAGCGCGCCGTTGAGGTGGTATTCTTTCCAGGGGCCCTGTTCGTAACCTCCGGCATCATATATTCCCTGACCCACGAGTATTCCGTCCTGATAAATCTGGGAGTTAACCACATGACCGGCCGTGTCGTATTCACGCGCAACGCCTTCGGGTACACCGTTCTTAAAATTGCCGACAAACTTGCGTGCTCCGTTCGGGTGATAATCCACCTGCACATCCAGCTTGGCGAGTTCGGGTGCGTTGTTGATCAGCTTGCCAAACTCATACTTCAGGGTGTTGGTAAGGTTTCCTTTTTCATCGTATTCCTTAAAGTAGCCATTCTTCAGATCATCCGTATAGTGCCCTTCGGATTTCAATTTCCCTTCCGAATAAAACTCTTTCCAGGTGCCTTGTTTCAGTCCTGCTGCATCTTTCCGGTTGATCTTGTCCTGTGAACGGATAAAACCGCCTTTGTATTCAATGAGTGTGATGATGGTGCCATCAGGGGCATACTCATAAGCAATTCCTTCTTCCCGGCCTTTGACAAAAGGAGTTTTTTTCCAGAGAGAACCTTCTTTGTAATAAGAATTGCTGAAGCCCTG
The DNA here is from genome assembly GCA_035999585.1 of Bacteroidia bacterium. Lineage (GTDB taxonomy): Bacteria > Bacteroidota > Bacteroidia > Palsa-965 > Palsa-965 > Palsa-965. The sequence goes on from DASYGQ010000306.1 coordinate 7,022, forward strand.
CTTGATATCGTCGGTATAAAGTTCTTCGGATTCTACTTTCCCTTCCTTGGTGAAGGTTTTTTTGTATCCGTTTTTCTTTCCGTTTTTATAACTGAATTCCAGCGAAGGTTTTCCGTCTTCGGTATAAAACTTCCAGATACTGTCGAGCTGGAAATCCTTTCGGTTGCCTTCGGACTTCAGTTTGCCGTTTTCGTAATAGGTCCTCCAGTAGCCATCAGGTTTTCCGTCGCGCATAGTCCCTTCACTCGAAACTTTGCCGTTGGGAAAGAAATAGCGGTTGGTTCCGTTGGGGTTGACTTCATTCTTGGTCTGTGCAGCCAACAGAAAAGGAATGCATATAAATAAACTCCAGAATAAATGCTTCATCATAAAAGTGTAAGCGAAATTATTTGTTTCAGCCGGGGAAACAATAAGATCCGTTTGTTTTAGGGCACTCTTTCAAAGATACATAAAAACAAAGAAAGGATAAAATGTCCCGGGACCGCTGAAACATCACTTTCCCCCCCATTCTGACTTACAAAAGTGAAAAACCTTTTCCGTTTTTGCGTGGGATCAGAAAGGCCGGGTTGCCTGTATTCAGTGGTTTTACATGAAAAAGTGTATCGAAAAAAAGACAGAGATCCGGTTGCTGGTTTAATAAGGGAATGATCAGGAAGCAGTTGTGATTGTTCCCGGCAAGCGGATGCACATTGATATACAATGCATTCGGGGCTAGAGGTTTGGAAAGCTGACAACCCAGCAACCGTTCGCCGAAAAGCAGGGATGCCTGGCGCAGCGTTTTATCTTTCCGGTTATAAACCACATAAATATGAGATGCAAAATGGATGCTCTCAACCCATTTCCGGTGGTGCCGTACTGGCACACAGGCCGCATTCAGGATGATGTTATCAATGAACCCGGGCCCCAGTTCGCTTAGTGAATGATTGGTCAGGCTATTCTTAAAAACGGCGTTTCCCATGCTGTGTAAAAACAGTGAGATGTGATCGATTTCCGGGGCATGATTTTTCCGGTAATCCTGGAGCAAAACAAGGAATGAATAAAAGGAAGGCGCTGCCAGGAAGGTGTTTTTTACGGTATTATGCACATTTTTGATTCCACCGTATCCGGCAACCCTGGAAGGCCAGTCGAACATCACAATGTTGACATGATAGAGACGGCAGAGACGGGTGCTCCTGTCAACAGCGTCAGGAAATGTTTTGCCATCTCCTTCGGTATAAGCAAGAAAATCCTTCCCATTGAAACGGGCTCTGCCTATGGCATCAGCAAGGGTGTTATGTGGCACAGCCCGCCAGCTGTTACCCTGAAAATAAAGAGTATAGAAATGCAAGGTGCGGGCGGTATCGACCGATGTTCCGAGAAACTCCTTGGGATTGGCGGGATCATTGAAACGGTTGCGGCACGACACAAAAACAATGCTCGAATCCGTGCTTCTGTAGGAGGAATCCATCAATGCGATCTCGTCCCAGGTGCATTGTGTATACCCCGAATACACAAAGTTAGCCTGTGCAGATGCAATCAGCGGAAAGGCCCAGACCAGTATGAAAAGAAGCTGTTTCATGGGAGATGAGTAATTTGAAACGCAGCAATGAGGCGGATCAAAATTCCTTCTCGCTTTCTATACCATATAGCTTTCCTTTTTTCCAGAAAGCTTTTTCTTCTTCCAGCAATTTTTTGTTGCGTTGTGTGAGGGCAGGGGGATCAAGGTCACCCAGTTCAGGTTTCCCCGCATTGACCCATGCCGTGTACCAGAAGCTGGAAGTGGCTTCGATTGCTTTTCGCAATTGCTTTTCAATCATTCCTTTCAACATTTCATGATACTGTTTGGCATACTCGGCACTGTGTACCGGCTGATTGAATTTGTTTTTAATGACTGTGCCTCCGGCATCTTTTTTATAAACGTTATCGGCACCGATTTTTTCCTTCAGTTTTTTGTCGGCCAGGAGGATGGTGTCTTTCAACCGGTGAGAAGCAGCGATGATTCTCCAGGTTTCTTTGCGGATGTCGGATATGAAATGAGCGTCGGCCACATGGTAGTTGTATTCATTGCCAAACATTTCAGGCAATTGTGCCTCCCAGAAAGAGTGGATGCCCTTCTGGTCGCTCAGCTGGCCGTCGTGATTGACGGAAGTGTGAAGAGGCATGTGTGCATCGCCCAGATAATGTCCGAGGTCAGCGGCCAGAAACAGGATTTCAGTTTTGTGTTTTTCCTTGAAAGCTTTTGTAAGCTGATCCATCATATCCATGATATACCAGGGGAGTATTCCGTTGGCCTGCAGGAATTTATCGTCATACTTCACTTTGGCATCGGTCATGTTCAGGGGAAGGCTGTCGATCCCGCCGAAATTTTCGAGGTCTATATAATGTCTTGGGTTTTCGGCTTTGTCGTGCAAGGTGTATTTCCGGAGGTCCGGCACGGTAGATTCCTGGGTCATGAAGTCGACGTGGTTGTAAAAGAACGCTTGCACCGGTTCCGGTAGGGCCATCACAGCCGCACGGTTGATGTGTTCATGTCCGTAAACGCCCCAGCCTAGGCAAAGGACTGTCAGGCCGGCAGTGCAAAAAACGAACAAGCGCGCAAAAAAAATCTTTTTGGTTTTCATGGTAATTGGATTGAGAGACAGAATTTCAGACAAAAAAACAGAAAAAAACCGGAATCCCGGCAGTAATTGTTCGGTTTTGGGAATATTCAGGATGATTGGGATAATAATGTACGGTTGCGGTTAATAGCCTGAAAACAAATGATATGCCTGTTAAGTACTGAATAGACCTTTGTTTTGTATCGGGTTTGCCTTTAAAAGTCTGAGAGCGACTTTAATGTTAAGCCTGGGTGAAATTTCGTTAAGGCTGTATTATCGTTCGCCGAAGGAGGTTTTTCGCTTAAAAAATTGATTATATTTGCCATGTAAAGTGAATCTCCTATAAGAATCCCGAGCCATCGGGAGAGTCCGAAACCACCTTACGAAACCAGCAAATCTTATTTTTCTTAAACCCTTAAATCATTCTTCTGATGAAAAAGAAATTACTATTTTTTTGTGCAATGGCCTATTCGGTGATTACACTGGCTCAGGCACCGTGCAGCGAATTGTTTTTGTCCATGTATGTATGCGGTGCAGGTGATAACAAGGCGGTTGAGATTTACAACCCTACCAATGCCCCTATTACAATGACTGGAAAGTACCGGTTGGCTCTTTATTACAGCACCAACACTACTACTCCTGATACACTCGGTATTACCGGAACAATCGGCGGGTATTCCACCTTTGTTATTGCTTGCGGTCAGACAACTGTAGACTCTGTTGTTACTGCTACACCACACTATGCAACTCCTCCATGCGATACCATGCTGCAGCGCATTGCCAACCAGCTGGATGTTCCACACTACCCTGGAGCTACATATTTCAGCGGAAGCCAGAGCATGACTCTTCAGAAAAACATGGGTACTTCATCGGCTCCGGTTTGGGCGAATGTGGATATCATGGGTTGCATCGGCGAATATCCTAAATGTAATTCCGACACGAAACACTACGGATGGTGGAACGTTGCTCCTTATAACAACGCTTGCGCCAATCAGGCCTGGACTAAATACCACACCCTGATCCGTAAACCATCGGTTAAGATTGGTATCAGCACTAACCCGAATCCAGGAAGCTTTAATCCTTCCACAGAATGGGATTCCCTTCCTAGTTCACACACCGGCGGACCTCAGTACTACCCTGCCGTGAATAACAATTCAACCAACCCCAACACCCACTTCTGTGCCTGCAACGCCAGCGGTATCCAGGAGTATGTTGATGTTGTTCATGTAAATGTATTCCCGAACCCATCCAACAGCGGTATGCTGAATGTGGTTGCCGGAAAATCGATCGAAATGATCGAGGTTTACAATCTGGTGGGAGAACTCGTTTACCGTGAGAAGATGAGCCCGGCTACCTGGGTAAGCTTCTCTACTTCAAACCTAGCCAAAGGGTCTTACCTGGTAAAGACCATCTTCGGATCGAACGAAGCCCACGTTTCTAAGGTAACGATTCAATAACCATTCACTTCTATTCATCATTGCTGCAGAAAGGCCGGAACAAATGTTCCGGCATTTCTACAGTATTTTTTCAAATGCACATGAAAACACTGAAAATCCTTTCCGTATTGTTTTTTCTCGTAGTATCTGTCTCAGCACAGGAGGTCGGAGTCAGAGGAACAATTAAAGATGCTTCTACAGGGGAGTCCCTGATAGGCGTAAATGTGGTACTCTCCAACGGAAAAGGTGGAGTGACGGACACCGCAGGTCGCTTTTTTATTGCAACCGACAGTGGAAGTTATACCGCTCAGATTGTTTATGTGGGCTACAATACACAAACCATGAAGGTGGTAGCCGGTAAGAAAACAAAACCTTTGAATGTGCACATGGAGTCCAGATCACTGACTCAGGTGGAAGTAGTTGCAGACATTGCCAAGGCAAGGGAAACACCTATTGCATTTACCAATTTGGATGCTAAAAAAATTGAGGAGGAACTGGCTTCGCGGGATATTCCCATGCTTCTCGCATCTACTCCTGGTGTGTATGCCACACAGGGAGGCGGTGGTTTGGGTGATGGACGGATGACAATGCGAGGATTCGATCAGACGAATATCGGTGTTCTGGTGGACGGTATTCCTACCAATGATATGGAAAACGGAGCGGTGTATTGGTCTGACTGGGCTGGACTGGGTGATATCACCCGCAGCATACAGATTCAACGTGGTATCGGTGCATCGAAATTGGCGATTTCCTCTGTAGGAGGTACCGTCAACATTATTACAAAAGGGATTGATGCTAAACCATCTATCAGTTATACACAGGAATACGGAACGGATATGATGCTGAAAGAACAGCTTTGTGCTACCACTGGCCGGATGAAAGGCGACTGGGGGCTTACAATAGCAGGTTCCAGAAAAACCGGAGACGGATGGGTGGATCAGACCCCTTTCAGCATGTGGTCTTACTTTGTGAAAGCTGAAAAGAGAATCAAAAACCATACAATTTCCATTTCTGCCAACTCGGCTCCACAGACCCATGAACAGCGTTCCTACAACCAGTATATTTCTACTTTCGACAAAAACTACGCTCAAAAACTGGGCGTGAACTTTGATTATTATACGGCAAACTACCCAAACGCGAACCCAAGCCCCACCGGTAACTATGGGATTACTTATAACCAGCTCTGGGGGCCGATTGACCGCTGGACGGGAAATGTCAATAAATACGGGATTATTCAGGGGGATACAATGAGCCACAACAAATCCAACCTGAATACCAAAGTAAATTATTTCAACAAGCCCCTTTATAACCTGAATGATTACTGGACCATTAACGACAAGCTGTATTTATCCACTGTTTTTTATGTGTCCACCGGTTCCGGGGGAGGAACCACTTTGAATAGTTCGGGTAGTACCTATCTGCCCAATGGGCAATTGAACCTTCAGGGGCTTTATAATGCCAATTATACCAGCCAATATAGATTTACAACTCTGGCGCCTGGTAATAATGCCAGTAACTGGATCTACAGTTCAGTGAATAATCATGAATGGGTCGGAGGTCTTTCAACGCTGACGTATAAACCAAATAACTCCCTTACGCTTACTGTGGGTCCCGATCTGCGGTGGTATAAAGGATCCCATTATTACCAGGTAAGAGACCTGCTGGGCGGGGATTATATGATCGATTATGCCAATCAGCATTACAATTATAAAGCGGACCCCAGTCTTGCTGTTCGTCGGGTGGGAGATATTTATGGAAGGAATTATGACGACTATGTTAAGTACGGGGGAGGGTTTTTGCAGGCAGAGTACGTGAAAAACAAATGGAGTGTTTTTGCTACAGGAACCTTTGTTCAGACAAGCTATCAGCGGGTGGATAATTTTGATACTTCCAAAAACCACATCAGTCCGCTTATGGAATATTATGGTTATACCACCAAAGCAGGAGCGAATTATAACATCAATGAGCACCACAATGTGTTTATCAATGCCGGCTATATCGTCAAGGCGCCCCCATTCACCAACGTATTTGATTATACCAACGTACCCGCTGTAGGTGCAGATAATCAGAAAATTGCCACAGTGGAATTAGGTTATGGATATAAATCACGTTATCTCGCCGCGAATATTAATGGTTATTATACCGATTGGAAAAACAGACCTCTGCAGTACCCGATTGCGATTCCTACTCCAAGCGGAGATATCATTTATGGCAATATCAACGGAATGAATGCCCTGCACAAAGGAGTAGAGATGGATTTTCAGGCCAAACCGATAGAAAAAGTAACGATCGGCGGAATGGTCATGTTTGCCGACTGGAGATGGAACTCAAGCAGCCTTGCACATATTTATGACGCACAGGGAAACCTCATTGACACAGTGCGTGTAAATGCCAAAGGCGTGCATGTGGCCAATGCACCCCAAACGCAATTCGGACTGAATATCCGGTATGAGCCCTTCAAGCACCTGTACGTAAAATTGCAATGGACTTATT
>DASYGQ010000202.1:0-4365 GCA_035999585.1 Bacteroidia bacterium
TCAGAAAATCATCCGGAACAGTCATTTTGCTTTGGGCATCATAAGCCTGCTCCCACCGCCCATCCGCTTTGGCAGCTTCAACCTCCTTCAACCCCTGAGGTTTCATTCTACCTGCTTTTGTCAGACGCTCGATATGCGCGATATTTGTTTTAGACCAGATACTTTTGGGTCTCCTCGGACAGAATTTTTGCAGCCATGACTGCTCATCAAAACTTTTCTTTTGACCATCGATCCATCCATAGCAAAGCGATTCTTCCAGTGCTTCTGGATACGTAATTGTCTTTTCTCCTGAATCCTTTTTAAAGATCTTAAGCCAGACACCACTGGAGATATGGGCATGTTTTGATAACCAGGTACTCCATTCTTTGGGGGATTTAAATGTTACGATTGGGATATTCGGTTTACTTTTTTCCATGATACTACTCTAACAGGTGTTTGATGTTTCTAAATTAAGGGTTTTAAGTATTGGGGCATGTCCCCGCGAAGGGGCGGGGTCGGGCTGTCGGCACTCGCTCTTTGCTACAATCCTTTTGGAGTTTAATTTCAGAATGAGGATTAGGACTTCTTTAGAAAGCCGTCGGCAAAGGAGCTCAGACAAAAATGCCTCCATCCCTCATGCAAAAAAACATTTTCATATCGGATCGTTGCCAACCAGCGTTGTTATTGTTTCTTCCCGTAATGAAGAGCAATTGCTCCGGATTTAAATGCCTGGGTATGTTCAAGCGCGAAATTTTGCTTTTCAGGAAGGAGGACCTTATCAAAGAGGTGCTTGTTGTCTCCTACCAGCACCGGGTGGACGATCAGATACAGTTCATCGATAAGACCGAGCGCGAGCAAATGCGGTAGCATGCTTGTGTTGCTCAGGGCTATTTTCTTTCCTTCCTGCTTCTTCAATTCACGGATCAAACCTTCGGGATCTTCGCGGACTATCCTGGTGTTTTCTCCGGCATGTTTGAGTGTACGCGAAAGGACAATCTTTTCGATCGGAGTCATGGCCTCCGCAAAGGCAATATCACCGTGCGTCCCGGTTTTGTTTTTTGCCACCTCAGGCCAATAAGGAACCATTAATTCGTATGTCTTGCGGCCATAGACAATCACTCCTGTCTCTTGCATGAGCCGGGTGAAATAAGGCATCAGCTCATTATCCGGACTGAACCGCGTATGTTCATAACAGCCATCGATGCTGATATTCATTGCGAACATGACTTTTCTCATGATGTTATTTTAGCGGTATAAAGTTCGCATTTTTTTAACATGTAATTGGGGCTATTACTTCCGATTACATCACGTGTTGATGCGGATTTGGAACCTCTACTGTTTGGAACCAGATGAAAATATTGGTCAAGATTGGCTTTTATGCCCTAGGAATTCCTTTGGAGCAAATCCTTGACAACGTATAGGAGAGGAGATTGGATACTCTTTACTTTATCAATTTGCCGTCTTTGTAAATTTCAACTTTTGATACGCCACCTTTGATGGTATAGTAGGTCCATTGTCCGTCTTTCCTGCAATCTCCGGCATAATAATCAGGTATACCTGACTTCGGTGTTTTGTACTGGCCTTTTACTTTTACAGCGCCGTTACGATACCTTTCAATGTAAACCCCAATGCAGCAATCCGTATTAAATTCACCCTCATAAATCACCTCTCCCGAATGCTCCTTAGATATGAACCAACAGGGCGTGCATTTAAAAATTCCCAATTCCGAGGCCTTTTCTTTCTCATATTCGGATTGAGACACGCGCCTGTTATCAATCTCATATTCACATGGTTTCCCTGTTCCATGGCATTTTTCTCTCAAATAATGGTTCTCAACAGAAATAGTGTCCAGTTGCGCAATGCATGGTAAGGGTAAGGTGTAAATGAAAAGGAGGAGGATTATCGGTTTTATCATTCGGCTAGTCATAAATTACATTCAAAAAATATTGATTTTTTATAGGTATCTTCATTCCAAAAGATTCCAACGGAACAGCTCTGTACCAACTAATGTTGAATGCAAACAAATTTATGCAAATATTAAGCGATTTGGGGAAAGGCAATAACTGGCCAGAGAATAGAATAAGTGAATAGGACTTACTCTATCACCAGCTTCCCCACTCCAATGACTTTATGATCAGAAATAACCCGGTAGAGATAAATGCCTTTGGGTTGGGAGGAGAGATTGAGCGTAGTCTGGTCACTAAGTAGAGCGGTTTGATACACCGCCTTGCCAAGAAGATCATATAAGTCAAAGGAGGCGCCCCCTGAATTCTTCATCTTCAGTGTACAGATACCGGAACTGGGATTTGGAAAAAGTGTGATATGTGATTGCGAATATTCGCTGATGCCTGCTCCGATTACACTCCATTTTGCAATGCGGTTAGCCGTTGAATCTCCGGCATGGAGAAAATCGCCGGTAGCATACAAATCTCCCATATATGCAACAAGTGCGTACACCGTCGTATCTGTTCCCGCACCGGTGTCATGCCAGTTCGTTCCGTCCCAGGATGCTATATGCCTTGCCGGAATCCCTCCTGCAGTGGTAAATCCTCCCGCGGCATACAGCTGGTTATCGTAGTTTTCAAAAGCGCTGATCCAATGATTCATCCCGGAGGAAACAGGACTCCATGTATTTCCGTTATACATTCCGATTTTATGAGAAGAGAGACCATTGACCAAAGTAAAGCTACCCCCGAAATAAAGATTTCCACCATAACTCAATACTGCTGCACCGTCTGAATTCAGGTAGCCAGTGAAAGACCAGCTTACACCATCCCATTTGGCTGCATCCACGGCCAGACAGGTACCCGCTGAATCGAAGTCTCCCGTTACATACAGGCTTCCATTATATCCTGTAAGTGCTTCTACGGAGTTATACGTTCCATGGCGGAGACCAGTTCCTAAAGCCGAGAAATTGGATCCGTCCCATTTGGCAATGGCTGATGCCGGAACATTACCGGCTTTGCTAAACTCACCTCCGATATAGAGATTTCCATTAAACACAGTAAATGCTCCGAGCCAGGTCGCACTTATTCCTGATCCGACAGAATCCCAGACTGTTCCATTCCATTTTGCAAGGCCCTTTGCGTGCTTTCCTCCTGCCATTGTAAAAGTACCACCTGCATAAAGCTCATTATTATACACAATCAGGCCATCTACCCGGCTATTCATTCCTCCTCCCACATCAGACCAGGTGGTTCCATTCCATCTGGCAATGTAATTGGCCGTGATTCCTCCGGCTTTCGTAAACAAACCACCGACATATATCTCGCCATTGTAAACTGCCAGAGATGTTCCGGTCCCGTTTAATCCGGAACCCAGCGGAGACCATGTTTGCGCAATGGTCAAGCCCGTTATGAATTGGGTGATGGCAAGAAAGAGTATTTTTAAAAGGCTGGATTTCATTTTGGGTATAATGTCTTATTATTAGATTCCACTGGAATCATGTTGTTAAGGTATTGAAATTAACCAGGTCTTCTTTTCATTTTCCTGGTAAAGCCCTCTCGTGAAACCTATAATTAATCTTCGGTTGTCACGGTCCGTCACTTAATAAGTACAAGCTTCTTAGTAACAATTCCATGAATACTTGTCAGCCTTATCGCATATAAACCTTCGCTCAAATGACTAAGGTCTGCTGTTGTCTCGTTATAAAATACCTGACTCTGCACAAGCTTACCGTTTATATCAAAAATTTGCAGATTTTGGCTTTCAAATAAATTGGATTGAATGGTGAACGTGCCATTTGTTGGATTTGGGAAGACATTCATGTCCGTTGAGTTATTCAAATGCTCTTCTATGCCTAAAGAACTGCATAGAACTGATTCTTGGACCCCCATTTGCATATTAAGCGTCAATGAAAACAACAATCCTCCGTTAGAGGAAATATAAATATTCGTGGGTATTTGCTTGAATGTAACACCTGAAGTAGAAAATGGAATATGGCCTTCGCTACAGCCTGAATACCCGAGAGAGTCCATTTTTACAAGCAGAAGATCTTGATTTCCCAAAGGACCGTTAGAATAGGTGCCACTTGCCAAATACCCCTTATCCTTTGTTTCGCAAAAATCCGTGAATCCACTGCCATTCGGACTTATGAGCCATTGAGTGGACAAAGTATCAAATTGGCTATTTGCTCTAATGATAAAACCACGTTGTGTCAAATATTCAGTCCCGCCCAGAGTAAGGTTTCCATTTGGCAGTTCAATTATATTATTGGTAGCAAATTCGTAATTACCCTGTAAAAATAATCCCTTTGTTGAAATAAAATTTCCAAGACTATCGCATTTTAATAAAATGATTCCTGATACGCTCGGACTATACGTCATTGCTGAAATAATATAGTTACCATCCCTCGCTTTGATTGAGGCTGTCCCATACGTTTGCATA
>DASYGQ010000410.1:0-19665 GCA_035999585.1 Bacteroidia bacterium
TTCTGGAAGAAGAAACTGATAAAGTGAAATAAATTAACTGGCAATACCGATGTTCAATAACGATTCACTCTCAATTAGGCACTCCAATTTAGGTGCTCACTTTGCACGGGAATAAGGTGCTCACTTTGGCGGGAATTTACACAATTATCTCTTCTATTGGCGGACCAAATCTGCCGATAGTCCTCTCGAATCCTGATTCTAGCTCAATATGGGCAAGGACTCCAAATCCATGGTTTTGTTCAGCAAAGGTCAAACATTGAACTATACCTTGCTGGCAGGTTTTCTTATCAGGGCCAATGGTTAATTTCCCAAAGCAATCCCGTAAATCCTTAAAAGTTGGGAAATAGAGAAGCAAATGACCTTGTGTTGTGCTAACCTCAATTCCTGGAACAACCAGAATGTTTTTCCCGTGAGCGTAGTTTATAGCGGTATTGGAGTTTTGAATTTCATTATGGTCCGTTATGCTAATAATTCCTAAGCCATTGGAAATGGCCGTATCTACAATTGCCTCCGGGGTTATCGTTTGATCATCAACGTCGAAAGAACCAAATTCACCAAAAGAATGAATGTGTAGGTCTGCCCGAAAGAATTTTGCTCCTTGTGCCATAATATATTTTATAATCTAGTTGATACAATTAAAAATTAGATTTGTCGAAGGAGTTATGTCCCACCGAGTAATTTGCGAATATCCTTCGCAATTTTTAAGGGGATTTTGCCCGACAATTTTTCAGCCGCCGAAACTCCTTGTGCTCTATCGATGGATTTCCTCTCTATTTCATCAAGTTCAAAATATTCGTAAGTAAACGCTCCTTTACCTTTGTTAAGAATTTTATATTTTACAATTGTTTTTGCATCAATGATCTTAACGTAGTATTTAATATGACTAAAGTAGTCATCAAGGTTAGGGTGAATTATTTTATAATATTTGCTATCATTCGGATTTTCATTCACATCATTTACATCTGTGATGAAGGAAATATCTTCACCTTTTATTTCCATATTGCATCTCTTGCATGAAACACTTAGGTTTAATATTTCAAACATATGGTGCTTAAACATTCCTTTCGGCAATACGTGCTCTATGTCAATAACCATACTAAATTCATCAGCCAAACTCCTTCTACAATAGCAACACTGTTCTCCCTGCAAAAAGCGATTATATTCTTTGATTTTCTTTTTGAAATTCTTCAATAGTTCATTATCCCAGATTTTGCCCCCTGCATCTATCGCCACCTTAACATCCTCCCAATCATCATTCGTAATTTCAAGTTTCATTGTAAAGTTAGTTTAGAGTCGAAATCTCAGAGGCTAAGGCTATTACTGATTTTAAGACCTCTATTTGTTTCGGGTCATATGAATTCTGTTCAATCCGTTTAATTTCTTTTTCAAAAAGAGGAAAGGTCATTTTATCATTGGCTAATAGGTTCAAAAAGCGAACTATCCTATCCGATAAAAATCTATTTTGTGGTGTATTTATGTTAAAAAATCTGAATAGAGTCTCTTCAATGTTAGTGGGTTCCTTCTTCTGAATTTCAAAAGTAAAGCCATCAGCCTTATATATCTTTGGATTCTGAGTAAATAGCTCAGCTCCATTTACAACAAGTGGAGAATGTGTAGCTATGATGATTTTTGGCTGGAATAAATAGAATAAGTCAAAAAGCACTTTCACATATTCCTTTTGCCATTTTGGATGCAAGCTGTTTTCTGGTTCATCAATTAATATAACAGTCCCTTCTGTAATTACAGTAGATACATAAACCAACGATGTTATTAAGGCTAATTCTCCGGAGCTTGCATCAAGCATTGAAATGACTTTTTGTTGTTTCCTAAGGAAAACTTCAATCCTAGTAATAATTTTCAAACCCTTCAAGATTGGCTCCCAGATAAAAATTTCAGAGAGAGAGGATTTGTGAATTTCTTCGAAATTAAAGCGGTCAACCTGAAGCCAAACTATTTGCTCTGAAAGCGTTTCCTTTTGTGTTGATTCAAGTAATGAAAGAATACTTTCTTTCACAATTTCTGCTAAATCTGATGCAGCAATAATTTCTCTATAATTAGAAACGAGCTTGTCAATTTTAAATCCTATCATTGGGTCAAAGCCAACATAACTTAGTACTTGTGAAGCATTCTTAAGCCTTTGAATATTACTGTCGGCAATATTTTCTAAGGCTCTTTTTAGGACATTTCTAGTTTGCCTCCGGCCAGACCTTCCTCTTAAGGTTTTAAAATTTCGGTGCCCAGAATCAAATTTGTCATGAATAGAATTGGCAATGGCAATTACTCTTTGGTTATTCTGCAAAAAATATTTTGAAAGGTCATTGAGTAGTGTGCTTTTTCCACTCCCATTTTCACCAATTAGTATGCAAACATCCTCTTCAAAGTGTTCGAGGCGTAGCAAATTAGAAGGGATATTAGTTCCGAAATTCATATACAACGGTGTTGATTAAGTTTTTTTGTAAAGCAAGTAATCTTTAATTTGAGTTCAGTTTAACATGAAATTTACCATTTTAAGTGAAAACAGGATAATAATTCATGTTACAATTTGATAAATCAACATAAATGGTTAAAATCTTACATGTCTTCGAGTAAGAAATGCCAGGTTTCACGGTCTTTGCATATTTTTGAGATGAACCTTTGTGTAAAAAGGAATTGGAGTTGTTAAAATCTTAAAACTAAAAATGAAGAGATTGAAACCTTATTCTTGATAAGGTCTTAATATTTCACGGGGAAAGGAAAATGCTTGTTACTCTCGAAAGCTTCTTTACCAGCCATGCCCATATGATGATTAACAGAATCTTCCACACAGGCAACGAACGCACGAAATGGTCCTGTATGAATTGCTATATCGTTACTATCGCTTAAGTCAAGCCTGAAGAAGTGATTAGCCAGTATAACACTAGTTTCCGATCCTCAAATTGTGAGTACACATAGCCTCCCCAGCCCTCAAACTCAACAAATTCATTCCCGCCAGGACCCCCAATATATTCTCCTGTAGTTCGGCAACATTTCTTTAAGAATTCCTAGCAAAACGAGTTAAGTACTGGTTCTTCCAAAAAAAGGCGCCTCCCCAAGGAAGGCGCCTTTTGCTTTCGAACAAATCAAGGCTCGTCTTTTGTCCGCCGCAGGAGCGGAAGAATGGCACAGGCCAATGACATAGAACCCATTATTGTTCCGGATCTTTCAACCCTCTTACTACTGAATCACCAGATTCACAACCGGGCTCCAGTCGCTCTGCAGGCCTTTGATGATTACCGCATACCGGAAATAGTACCGGGTGCCGGAGATCAGGCCTGTTTTGAGAAACTTGGCCGTGATGCCTGTGTAAACGGTGGTCCAGCTGGTGGCTGTGGCCGGGTCAGTGGTTTCCTGATACACATACACCGCGCGGCTCTGCGCTTTGCAATTGAGCAAAGCGGTGCCAGGTGTTTTTCCTGCTTTTGCCGAAAAGATCTTAGGCCCGCGATTGGCGGGCTTCTTCTCGGTCATGCCGGAAAGTTTGATGATGATGCTGGCATTGTCGGGATCGGCATTGGCAACCGATTCAACATAAGCGGCCAGGGCCTTGAGCAGGATGTCGAGCTTTTTGAGCTCGAGGTGCATTTTACCCACCGAACCTTTTGCACGAGTTAGTGAGAGATCGTAAGCTGCCTGAAGGGCCGTTATTTGAGCACTCACTGCCGGCAGGGCCGGACTCGGGTTTGGAAAATGGGCATTGCCGGTCATGCTCGTTACATAGTGCGTGGCATTGACAATGACCTGCGACGGTGGCGTTCCTGAAATATTCAGGGCCACAGCCTTTTTTGATACTTTTTTAGTTGTAGACATTTTATTTGTTTTTTGTTTCTCTCAAACGTTCCGCACCTGGCGGAATCATAATTTCAGAGGTGGTTATCCTGAAACAATATGTTTCAGGGGCAATCGTTCCTGATCGCAGTGATTGCTGGACACAAATACCGTTTCAGGTGAAGGATTACGGCTTTCGTAACCCTGGCTCTTTCCATGTTTCCCTGTATGCATCCAGAGATGTTTCCTTATCAAACCCAGCCGTCGACTGAAGGGCCTGTTTCAGAAGCACAATGAAAGAGGTATGCTATTCTCTTCTAAATGTCTTCTCCATTATGGAAGGACATTCTTGTTATATCTTAATTCCCTTTCGGGAGACAAGAGCTCCTCTTTGTATCCAATGAGTTCCTCTTTGTATCGAAGGAGCTCCTCTTTGTATACAATGAGCTCCTCTTTGTATCCAATGAGTTCCTCTTTGTATCCAAGGAGCTTCTCTTTGTATCCAGGGAGCTCCTCTTTGTATACAATGAGTTCCTCTTTGTATACAATGAGCTCCTCTTTGTATCCAATGAGTTCCTCTTTGTATACAAGGAGCTTCTCTTTGTATCCAGGGAGCTCCTCTTTGTATACAAGGAGCTTCTCTTTGTATCCAGGGAGCTCCTCTTTGTATACAATGAGTTCCTCTTTGTATAGAGGGAGCTCCTCTTTGTATACAATGAGCTCCTCTTTGTATCCAATGAGTTCCTCTTTGTATACAATGAGCTCCTCTTTGTATCCAATGAGTTCCTCTTTGTATCCGGGGAGCTCCTCTTTGTATCCATGAGTTCCTCTTGTTAGTTTCCGAATCATTTTTTCTTCTTTTATCATCCTAGTTCATTTGTTTTCATTTACTCAAACCATTCACTTTTTAACACCTGACAAACTGTCAAAACCTTCTTTTTTCTCTTCCCCTCTTTTCTCAATCATTCCCCTCTAGGACTAAAAGACTTGAGACCCCCATTTTGTTCCAGCAAGACATCAACTTTTTTGAAAATTACTGGCTTATACGGATGGGAGCCTCCGTGTTTTGTCGTAGGTGTGGCAAAGAATATTATCGCTGGTGTAGAACGACAAAACGGCAGAGGAAAATGTTCTGCCCTCTTTAAAACAAGCAATACGCAAACAGAGGTATGCACTAGGGAGCTGGAGCGATATGGGGCAAACACAATAAAATATTCAGAAGACATTTTCCACATCGATAGTGAATCCGTTCTCGAAATGCTCGCTTTGATAGAAGAGGATAATCAGGAAGAAATCCGATGGTTGTTTGCCTTACGAAGCCTGCATGAATTATTCACCGCGTTTAATTACGGAATGGAAGAAACAATTGAAATTCTGAAGCATGTTAAAACCAATCTTTTTATGGAGCATGGAGGATCAAAGGAGTTGAAAAGGGAGCTGGATGATAAATTCAGAAAATCGCATAAACAAATGGAGGAAATTCTGGATGAACAACGTTATGCAATTGGCACAGCTGGATTTGCCGAAATCTTAAAAGTAAAAAGGAAGAAATTGAAACCTATTGTTGATAAAGTTCTAGCATTACACCGGGAAGGAAAAATGCTTGTTTCTCTCGAAAGCTTCGTTACCAGCCATGCCCACATGATGATTAACAGAATATTCCATACCAGGCAACTAACACACGAAATGGTTCTGTATGAATTGCTATACCGGTACTACCGTTCGAGTCAGGCCAGAGGAAAAATGAAGAAGTGATCAATTGGCAACATTTTCGCCTTAATTTTTTTTACCATCATTATCTGGATTTGATATTAAGTACAAATACATTTTCTCCTTTCTCATCATTTCCTTCAGCCTGTCCGCAGACACATCACCTCGATACTCACAAAGGCATAACAAATTAGCCTCAACCCGTTTTAGGTTATCTATTACACCCTGCGCCGGATATGCCACAATATCCCGGATAATGCCATACATAAGTGGTTGATATACTGTTGTGGCTCTCCAGTGTGTGGGAATTTGTATCCATCGATCTCTTTGCTTGTTCCATGACATGTAATAATTGTAGACACATCCGGTTTGAAAAATGCGGTTCACTTTCAGATTATCGAAGTTTTGCCGGTGTTCAATATTCAGCCGGCTGAAATTAATAAACTTGATTTGTTGGTCGCCTTTCAAAAAGGAATGCTCCTCTTTGAAATCATCCGGGAACTCCGTTCGGATGAAATTCTCAATCTGAGCGTCAGTTAATACCATTTGCTTAGTCGTTTTCATTTTCTTATCTTGTCATGAAATCAGTCAACATTCTTGCAATAAATTATGGAAAGCAAAACGCATTTCCAAAAATTTTATCTTATCATGTGCTACAACGTTGAGGCTAAGGCCAGAGCATTAAAGAAATATATGAAGTACCATGGCATTGACCAGGCTGATATGAATGATTTGCTTGGTTTGGATATGCACATGGTAAGCGGGTTCAGTCATCCGAACATGGCTGTTGTCACAGCCGAAGCCGGAAAACCCATCCAAGTGATGAAATGGGGACTGATTCCTCCCTGGGTAAAAGACGAGAAGCAGGCAAAAGAAATGAGTGATATGTGCCTGAATGCAAAGTCGGAAACCATCTTTGAAAAACCATCTTTTCGTTCAATAGGAAAGAAGCGGGGTTTGCTTCCGGTAACTGGATTCTATGAGTGGAGGGAGTTCAATAAAAAGAAATACCCGTATTACATTCACCTGAAGACTAATGAGCCCTTTGCTTTCGGGTGTGTGTATGATACTTGGGTAAATAAGGAAACTGGCGAAATCCGGCAAACCTTTTCAATTATTACCACAGAGGCAAATCCGTTAATGGCGAAAATTCATAATTCCAAATTACGGATGCCGCTTATCATCCCGGAGGATAAGGAAGCAACCTGGATCAAACCTGACTTGAACAAGGAGGAAATAAAACAATTAATGATCCCTTTTGATGAAAACCTAATGCAGGCGCATACTATCAGTAAGCGTATCACCAGCCGTAAGGAGAATCCGAATGTGCCTGAGGTGTCTGACTCATATACATATACAGAGCTCGATCCATTTTGAAATTGGTTAATCTCTTGTCAGGTCATAAATTATTCGGTTCCCACAATCAGTTTCTGAGTAAACCTCTCCTCCCCAGCCCTCAAATTCAACAAATACATCCCTTTAAGCAACAATAAAAAATCAGAATGCAATTGGCAAGCCCAAAACCGCCATTCAATCAATAGAACCGGCAAATGGCTAAATGGGGTCGGGGAAAGCGGGGAGGGGCGGTTTTATTGTAATCCTCCTTCAGGCTTTACTATTTTTATATATACAGGAATACTAATTTCCCCACTCGCGCCCCTTTTCCATACCTTTAGCCCTCCAATTATCCCTGCATGATCAAAGTCAGTCACCTGAAAAAAAAATACGGCGATGCCACCGCACTTGAGGATGTCACCTTCGAAATCCGTGAAGGCGAATTCTTCGGCTTGCTGGGTCCCAACGGCGCCGGCAAAACAACCACCATCAGCATACTCAGCACCATCCTGCTGCCCGATTCGGGCTCAGTCACCATTGGCGAGTACGACCTTTTGCGTAACCCCGCCCAATGCAAACGAAGCATCGGCGTGGTCACCCAGGAAATAGCGCTTTATAACAAACTCTCCGCCTACGACAACCTCCTCTTCTGGGGCAGCCTTTACGACGTGCCGGCCGATGAGCTGAAAAAAAGAATTTCCGAAACACTGCAGCTCTTCGGGCTGGAAGACAGGCAGCATGACAAAATAGAATCCTATTCCGGCGGCATGAAGCGCCGCATCAACATCGCCTCCGCGCTGCTGCATCGCCCCCGCATCCTTTTCATGGATGAGCCTACCGTAGGTATCGATCCGCAGAGCCGTAACCTCATTTTCGAAGTGCTGGAGAAATTGCATAAAGACGGGATGACCATCATCTATACCACCCATTATATGGAAGAAGCCGAGCGCTTCTGCGACAGGATCGGGATCATCGACAAAGGAAAAATCATTGCGCAGGGCAGCCTTGCCGAGCTTCGCAACATCGGCGGCATCAAAGAAAACATTGTGGTGACATTCACCTCATTGCCTGAAGAGTTGAAAAAGAAAATAAGTGCTGCACTTGAAGGTGAGTTCAGTTTTTCGGAAAACAGTTTGCATTACTCCACCTCACTTGCCCGTACCGATCTCAGCAAGCTGATCCTTCGTTGCAGTGAAGCCGGCGCCGACATTGCCAACATTGAAATACAAAAAGTAAATCTCGAAACCATTTTCCTTTCTCTCACCGGAAAGCAATTGAGAGACTGATCCCACAACACCTTAAAAAGGAACTCATGTTCAAAATAGCCATCAAAGATCTTCGTTTGTTTCTGGCCGATAAGAAAGCCACGCTGCTTACATTTCTTCTTCCTATCCCGCTCATCACCTTATTCTCTCTGGCCTTTGGCGGAAGCAATAAGGATGCGGCGCCACGAGCCATCACGCTGGTGGTGTGTGATGAGGACAAGACCGATGCAAGCACCCGTCTGGTTGGTCAGATCGATTCACTGAAAGAGATTGATGTACGGCTGACCACACTCGATACCGCTGAATACTGGATCAAAAAAGGAAGGGAAGATGCTGTGCTTATTCTGCACAAAGGATTGAAAGATTCACTCAACAGCGGCAGGAGCCTGCCACTTGAACTGCGATACGACAACGCCAAACAAATGCAGATGGGCATTCTGATGTCGGCGCTCAGCGGAAACCTGATGCGTTTCATTGGCACCAAATCATTGGAAAAGAAAGCGCTGGCCAAATTCGACAAACAAAACCCCGACATGGATTCCATCATGCGCAAGGGTGTACACCAGATGATTTCAGGAAACTTCAGCGGAGGATCCGGCGGAGGTGAGACAGAGCCCATGCTGAAAGCCACACCCATGCAATCGGTGAAAGAGGCTTCCCCCGGTCTTGTTCAGGCTGTTGCGGGAACAGCGGTGATGATGCTTCTGTTCAGCGTGGCCGGACTGGGCGCTTCTCTGTTGCAGGAAAAAGAAGAAGGCACTTTGAAGAAACTGCTTTTTTCTCCGCTCTCTCCAAGCCATATCCTGTTTGGTAAAATGATTTCGGCCAATATCATTTCCATGTTGCAGCTGCTTGTCATGTTTCTGTTCTCCTGGCTTGCCTTCGGGCTGAAGATCAGTCAGAACATTCCCGGCCTGATCATCATGATTGCTGCCACTGCTTTCGCCTGTTCGGGGTTTGGGATTTTTCTGGCTTCCATCGCCAAGAGCAGGGCACAGGTTCAGGGCATGACCACACTCATTGTCTTAACCATGTCGGCCATTGGGGGCAGCATGATTCCTTCTTTCGTCATGCCGCACTGGATGCAGCAGATGGCCGTGGTTTCAGTAAACTACTGGAGCATACAGGGGTTTTATGATATCTTCTGGAGGGCATTGCCGGTGAGTGACCCCACTTTCCTGCTTCGCGTGGGTGTATTGCTGGGCATCGGTTTGGTGCTCAACCTTGCGGCTATCCGCATGTATAAAAGGAATATCCTGAACATTGCCTGAACAGAGAGCGTTCAGCGTTTCTGAGCGACGATGGAATACACCATCGGAATTTTGTCATCCAAGTGCTCAATCCTGTATTTTCTGTCGGCGATCTTCTTCGTGCGGTTAAAGCAATTATAAGGGGAATAATCGTGTTCATCCAGGCGCCTGATTTCCAATCCGGCTTTAATCAGACTGTTTACCACCTCGCTCAGGCTGTGGTTCCAGGTTACATTCTCCTGGCTCATGGAGGCGTTGCGGTCGGCATAGGTGCCAGTTTCCGTTTCTATGATGGGTCCGCTGTTGAAATAGCGGTAGGCAATTTTTTCAAAGTCGTGATCGAACAGCATGACCACCGGATGAAATTCCACAAATACAAATTGTCCTCCGGGCTTTAAATACCGGGATATGATGCTTGCCCATTTCTCCAGATCCGGCAGCCAGACGATCGTTCCATAGCTGGCATAGACAATATCGAACTGTCCTTCCAGGTGTTCAGGCAGATCATAAATATTGCAGCAGATAAATTCAGCGTCAAGTGCAAGTTCCTTGTTGATACGTTTTGCCTGGGAGATGGCATTGTCGCTCAGATCGATGCCGGTAACACGGGCGCCCATCCGGGCAAAGGAAAGCGAGTCCTGCCCGAAATGGCATTGCAGGTGCAGGATGGATTTGTCTTTCAGGGGGCCAAGCAAAGAAAGTTCGATCTCGTTCAGGGATGTCCTTCCCTTCATGAATTCCTCCTGATTGTAGAATTCCGATTTCAGATGAAAATCGGTGCGTTGATTCCAGGATGCCTTGTTTTTCTCCAGGTGTTCAGTTACTATGCTCATTCCGTTTATATTTTCCTGAAGCGCTTCCGCTCTGTCAGACTGATTCCTATTCTCAATGCGCTTTTACCGGAAAGCTCATGTCCACATTCATCTTCACGAGCACGCCGTTCTGACGTGCGGGAGCGAACTTAAGCTTCTCCACATATTTTTTCACGGCTTCGTCAACACCGGTATCAATGCCTTTCAGGATGACGCAGTTGGCCACAGTGCTGTCGGTCTTCACATCAAAGCTCAGCTCCACCATGCCTTCCACAAAACGCTGGATGGATTCGGGCGGGTATTTCACGTTCATCATCACCTCCTGGTAAAGCGCCTGCTCACCCTTTGGATATTCAGGATCGCGTGTGTTGTTCACTTTGATGTTCTGCGGATCAGTCTTGGTTGTTGTTTGCGCGAAAACACCAAGGGGAAGAAGGCTGAACAAAAACAGTATCCGGATATGTTTTCTCATTTTGATTTCAGGTATTGAAAGATATAACACAAAGAAAGATCGATGGTGGCCTCAATGCCTTTCACGTGAGTGCGCTCCACGCCGTGTGAGGCAGCCACACCCGGGCCGATCAGTGCCACCCGGAAATCCTTTCCGGCACGCAGCGCGGCAGAACCATCGGATGAATAAAAAGGATATACATCCAGCTTATAAGGTATTTTGTTTTCTTCGGCCAGCTCCACGAGCCTGACACGGAAATTATAATCATAAGGCCCCGATGAATCCTTCACGCAGATGGAACAGCTTTGTTCATTGCCTTCGCAGGCGTCACCCAATACACCCATGTCAATCACCAGCAGCTCTTCGATACCCGCTGAATAGCCTGCGGTTCCGCCATGGCCAACTTCCTCATAATTGCTGAAGAACAGTTCCACGGGTGCTTCGATGCCTTCCTCTTTCAGGCGACGGGCGATTTCAAATAATACGTAGCAGCCTGCTTTGTTATCCATGAAACGGGATTTGATAAAGCCGTTTTTGTATTCGCGGTAGCGTGGCTCGAAGCAGATCATGTCACCGGTACGTATGCCCAGCTTCTCCGTGTCTTTTTTGGAAGACACCTCTTCATCGAGCCTCACATGCATGGTATCGTAATTCCGTTTTTCTGTTTCACGCGTGTCGTTGGCGTGAGAAGAGGGATTGTTGAGCAGGAGTGTGCCGGTCAGCACTTTGCCTTGCATGGTATAAACATTCACATACTCGCCTTCGGCGCTGGTGAGGGAAGGACCACCCAGCTTGGAGAAGCTCAGGGTGCCGTCTTTGCGGATGCCTGATACAACTGCACCCAGTGTATCAATATGCGCTGCGATGGCCAGCTTCGGGTTTTTGCCGAGTGCACAGCGTACTGCGCCTTTGTTGGTGTATTCGGGGTGATAGCCATAACTCTTCAGTAGCTTGAAAACATAAGCGCAGGCTTTTTCAGTGTATCCGGTGGGAGAATCAATCTCAACAAGTTCGCGAAGGGTGTTGTATTCCGACATGCAGTGGTTTTTATCAAAGTTAGAAAATATTACTTGCTTGGCCGCCTTTGTCTCGCCTTGCTTTTGTTTTTAAAGATCCTGAGAAATCAATCTCTTTTTTTATTTTTGAGGGATATAGCCTTTGATATGAAAAAACAACTCACACTTCTTTTTCTTCTTCTCTGCACAGCCCTTGTGGCTCAGAACAGTTTCGTCCATGACAGTCTCGATACCTATATCCAGCGCGAAATGAAACGCTGGAAAGTACCCGGCCTTGCCATCGCCATCGTGAAAGACGGAAAAGTGATTGTATCCAAAGGCTACGGTGTCAGAGAAACGGGCAAGCCCGAACCGGTGGACGAAAACACCCTTTTCCAGATCGCTTCCAACTCCAAAGCTTTTACCGCCACATCGCTGGCCATGCTGGCCGTGCAGAAACGCCTTTCTCTGGATGATAAGGTGAGCCGCTGGATGCCCGACTTCAAACTCAAAGACCCGCTCGCCAATGCCGATATACGCGTGCGTGATCTGCTGTGCCACCGCATTGGCTTTGAGACCTTCCAAAGCGATATGCTGAACTGGGGTTGCAACCTCAGCCGCAAAGAAATTATTGCCAATATGCGCAACGTGGATGCCGTTTATCCCTTCCGGGCCAATTACGGATACTGCAATGCAGCTTTTCTGACGGCAGGAGAAATCATCCCGCTCGTGAGCGACACCACCTGGGATAACTTCATACGTTACCATTTCTTCCAGCCCCTGCAGATGACCCGCAGCTCCAGCGTATGGAGCGCCATCAACACCGATAAAAATGCCTGCAAACCTTATACGCTTGTTGACGATCAGCTCGTCCTCATGCCTTATGTGAATGTCGACAACCTAGGGCCGGCTGCTTCCATCAATTCCTGTGTCAAGGATTTATCGCACTGGCTCCTCATGCAGCTCGACAGCGGCCGCTATGAAGGCAAACAGGTAGTCCCTTTTCAGGCTCTTCAGATGACCCGCACCTCCAATACCATTGTACGCGATCAGAACAGCCGCTACTTTACTTCCCGGCATTTTCAGACTTACGGCCTCGGCTGGTTTCTGGAAGACTACAACGGCAAAAAAGTCATCAGCCACGATGGCGGTGCCAATGGTTTTGTAACCACCACCTGCTTCGTTCCCGAACTGGGGCTGGGCATCACGGTTCTGACCAATACCGATGCCAACGCATTGTATACTGCTATCCGCATGCAGGTGCTGGATGCCTATACCGGTGCCGCCTACCGCAACCACAGCGATTATTATTTCAGCCGAAACAAACAGGGAGTGCAGCGTGAAGAAGAGGGCTTGAAAAAATTAAGAGCAATGGTTTCCATGAAAAACAAACCGGCCCTCGACTTGAAAAACTACACCGGTAAATACAGCAATCCTGTTTATGGCGATATCACCGTGAAAGAAGAGAAGGGAAAGCTGGCCATTTATTTTTCACATCACCCGAGCCTCATCGGTCACCTCGAAGTGATCGAACAAAACTCATTCCTCTGCACCTATTCCGATCCCGAATACGGTGTGCGTGAAATTCCTTTTCAGGTCAAGGACGGTAAAGTTGCATCGGTTACTGTATCCGTGAACAGCTTTATTGACTTAATGCCTTATCAGTTCCTGAAGGCCGACTAACACAAACACGGATGTCAGAATATCAGAAAGACAAATACACGATCAGTACCGACAAGTCGCGGCTCGATACAGCTGCCATGCACGATTATCTTTCCAATCATTCCTACTGGGCCAAGGGGCGCAGCATGGAGCAGGTCCTGCTCACCATCGAGCATTCGCTGTGCTTCGGATTGTATCACGACCGCCAGCAGGTGGGCTTTGCGCGCGTGATTACCGACTATGCCACATTTGCCTATCTGGCCGATGTGTATATCCTGGAAAAAGACAGGGGACATGGATTGTCGAAATGGATGATGGAATGTATCATGAGCAACCCGCAGCTGCAGAACCTCCGCCGCTTCATGCTTGCCACACGCGATGCACATACGCTTTATGAGAAGTTTGGCTTTAAACCACTGTCCAAACCGGAACGCTGGATGGAGATTTTCAAGGAATAATTTTTTACTAGTGTTCAGGACATCAATAATGTCTGGGGCCTTTAATATTTGGGCATGTCCCCGCGAAGGGGCGGGGCCGGGCTTTCGGCACTCGCTCTTTGCAGTTTTGTAATTCTTTGATGCATCCGATGTAATTGAAAGGGTATATTCCACGTCTAGCCTCCTTAACTGCAAAGGAGCTCAGACAAAAATGCCTCTATCCCTCATGCAAAAAAAGGAATTGACTCTAAAACACAGGTAGATATTGGACGTTATAATGTTTCGGAGACAGGAGAATAAATTCATCTTCAACCCATCACCTCTTCCAGCACGATGTGGGATTTGATTTCCTTCACGGTGGAAATATGCAATTGGTAATATTCAATGATTTTGCGCAGCAGCTCCCGCCGCTGGCGCGACTGGATACCCAAGCTGTGACAGTTTTCGAAATTAATATCCAGCACTCCTGAAAACAGACACGCTATTTCAGCGGGCATGAAATGCACATGAGAAGGAGCATGTGACTGGAAGCATCCTTCTGCCAGGTTGAATACCGGTGTCTCATCCGAATAACGGCCCTGTGGAGAAAAGCCAAGCAGGTTGGCTAGCTGCGTTAGAAACACAAGGTGAAAATTGGCACTGTTCTCCGGACTCAGGTCGAGGATCTGAACAGCATGGCTGATGAATTCAAACAGCGCAGGGTTGGGCTCTTCTTCGCGCACCGACTTATACAACATCTCGTTGATAAACATCAGCACCGAGCTTTTACGGATGTCGTAAGGTATGCTTGTCCAGGTATGCACAGCCGTCATATCACTGATGCGGTGCATGGTGCTCTTCTCGCGGTTGGTGACGTTCATCTCCACGAGGGCGAGGGGCTGGAACAGGCTTGCTTTGATTTTTGCTTTCTTGCCATGCGCTCCGTTGATGAGGTATGAGCGCAGGCCGAATGACTCGGTATAGATATTCGCAATGATGCTTGTGTCGGAGTATCGGATCATCCGGAAAACAATACCCCGCGTTTTGTGCAGCATCTCAGGAAGGAATGAGGAAACTCAATTGATGAAAAGTATTTTTGTCACGAAGGTTTGCTTGCCATCAGTATCCGAGCAAAACACGATGTATACTCCCGTATGAGCACGCTCGCCTTTGAAATTTTTACCGTTCCAGATGGCCTGGCCTCCAAGTGCGGTGGTCTGATAAATAAGCTGACCGGCAATGTCGGTGATCTTTACTTCGGCATTGGTGGTCAGGCCTTTGATGGCGATAGGTCCGTCGTAATCATGTTTCACAGGATTCGGAAAGGCAAACACATTATCGAACACATCACTGCCTTCGGTGGCTGTGCTGCGGTAAGAGATGATGCCGCGGTCAGTCCCGAAAAATATTTCTCCGGTAACCTGGTTCACGGTGATTGCTGTGAGCGTGTTGGAAAGCAAAGGACTGTTGTCTTTGTTGAAGTTCTGGATCTGCTGTGTGCCGTCGGCTGACATGAGAAAAGCACCGCCGCCGGCAGTGCCGATCCATTTGCGGTTGGCACCATCAATGGCAAGCGCAGTAACCGTTTGTGTTTCCATGAGGATCTGCACATGCACACCCTGCTGGATCAGGATTTGCTGAGCATCAAAACCGCTGGAGGCAAAGATATTATCGGGATTGTAAAACACACAGATACCCGCATCTGTACCTACCCAGATCTGTCCGTCTTTGTCTTCCACGATAGAGAACACTTCTGTTCCGGAGATGCCGCCATTGCCTTTGGTAAAGGTCAGTCTCTTCATGCGGTCGTCGTTGGGGTTGGACAGGGTGCCGCGGTCGTCATACACCAGTATCCCTCTTCCGCGTGGAAGCACAGCCCATTTCAATCCGTTTTGTCCGACAAGGATCTGTCCGATTTCAGCATAAGAAATCACGCTGCTGCAATCAAAGGCATGCCAGGTTCCATTGGGCTCCCGGCAGTTGAGCATGGTGCCGGCAAAGAGGTTGGTGACCCAGAGGTTGCCTGTTGGATCATAAGCCAGTCCGCCTACCCAGGTGAGTGTATCGGTTGTGGAAATGGGTTTGAGTGTGCAGTTGTGGTGGTCGTAATTGTAAATGTTTGTGAGGTTTCCGTTATTGGTTTCAAACACGCCGAAGCCGAGCGAGCCATACATCACGTGCAGGGGATTATTCGGGTCGATGGCGGTGGTGATGAAGTCAAAGTCGCGCCCCAGGATGGGAGTGTTATGGTAATCAAGCGTATGCCACTCGTTGTTGATGAGTGTGGAGATACCTGCGGTATTGTATTCATTGCCCCAGTTATCGGCATGAGAGCCGGGAGCCACGGAGATGGTTCCGTTGCTATAGCTCATTGCATACACATCGGGATTACGGGGACCGTTGGGGTATCTGGATTCAGCATTGTACGTATCCTTGCAATGGATGAGTCCGTTGTTGACGTCGGCAATCCACACATCCAGTCCCGGGCCCATTGCTTTGATCGCTTCGTTCGGGATGGGATAACCGCCAAAGGGGAATCCGGTGATCCAGTTCTGCCGTGTCATTGTTGTGTCGAACACTTCGCATTCACCTTCATTCAGGGTGACGAGCCATCCGTTGCTCGCCTTCAGGCTATAAACATTGGTGCCGGTCTCCCATACTTTCCATACCTGAGTATTGGGATCATAGCTGTAAGTCGTATCCTGACGCCAGGTGCTTTGCGTCTGCTGGCGGGAATAACTGGCGTATACCTTACCCTGGAAAGAAACGATCTGGTTGAAAATACCCACTGGCAGAGGTTGTCCGGGCGAACCCGTCATGATCGTCCAGCTGGCAAAGTTTACGAGGTTGGAGCTTAGCGGAGCGTAATAGATGCAGGTGGTTGTGGCGGCATAGATGTTTTGTGCATCAATGGCGATGTCCTGCACATTCACATAAGAGGCGTTGTTACCGATGTAATAGGTATCGTGTACTTCCATTTTATCGGTATCAAACACCACAATGCCGAAGCCGCAGCTCAGGTAGGCGTATTGATTTACAAAATAGATGGCATTGATACGTTTGTTGCCGACGAGACTTGAGTTCTTGATATCGGGAACATTGGTGACCACCTTTTTGGAAAGCACATCCAGGTTTCCGTTGCGGTAGGCGATGAGGAGCTTGCCGTTATAGGGATTGTATTTGATTTTGGTGATGTCGATATCCGACAGGCCATTTATTTTGGAGAGGCGTTCGAGGGAATTATCGGCTTTGACGAGGGCGAAGATCCCGCTGGAAGAAGCGCAATACACACGGTCAGGCGCTTCGGCTACGGAGATGGAATGGGAATAGGGAAACTGGTCGCGCCACTGACCGATGGCCGGTGTCTGGGCGGAGACGACAAATGTCACGAGAAGCGCGAAGGCAGAGGGAAACAGTTTGCGCATGTATTGCTTTTTCACAAATTTACGGTTTTTATGCTTGATGCCTGTCGGGGAGGCTGGGCTCCGAAGGTCTTGGTTTTTAAGCAAATGATGTACAAATTAACGGCAAAAGGGCCGATTTATTGCCATTCCTCCAAATAAAGCGGCATTGATGCGTGTTTCTGCGGGCCGACAGGAAAGCCAGCATGAGCGCTTCAAGCATTTTTAATATCTTTGCGGCCGTTAAGGTTCCGTAGTTCAATGGATAGAATGGGAGATTCCGGTTCTCTTGATGGGGGTTCGAATCCCTTCGGGACCACAGAAGGTCAGAGTGAGTGTGGAGAGCGAGAGCGATCCGGATTTCATGAAGGCCCAGCTTAAAAAAGGCAGCAAAATTTAGTTTTGCTGCCTTTTTTGTTTTGGATGTTTTTAAGGAGTTTGCGATTTCTACGATAAACAGAACGCAAGCCATTTGTGCTACTTTTTGGTCATTTTGCTTAGCAATTGTTAAACCATACACCTTCCCCCAGCGCTTCGATGCTGGTTGAATTCTCTTTTTAGGAGGCCTGTTCCGCTTATTATCTGAATGCGGCTCCCCAAAAAACCACTGAAAAAGAATGAAAAAAAGCCATTTTTCAGATTTCTTAAAACTACCAATTACAACAATGTTTTTTATCGATTTTTATTGAACTCCAAATAGAAAACGAGCGGTCGAATTCCTTCAGGGTGATTTCTATATTTATTCGTATATTGGCTATTCAACACAAATCATATGAATTTAGCACAAAGACAGGCTGCATTTGAAGGGATTTCGGCATTTGAAAAACTGGAACTTGGTGTCTTGGCCGCAAAATTATACCCAGATCAAAAAATAGAAGCTATCCAAATTGGTGAATATTCCTTGGCAGAACTCATTTTCACTTTGAATCGAGCATTCAAACAACTCAGAGCAGAACTCGAATCAAATGACTGGAGAACAATTCCTGCAACGTACAACCATCCTGAAGTAGGCAACGGTGAGCTATCGGGGCAGATCGCTGCGATCATTTCAAACCTGACCTCTTCAAATTCATTTCCAGCGACAATAAGCAATTTAAATTGGTTAGTCGGTTTTGAAAGGGCTGCTGGATTCTGGAATAAGTCTGAAATGAAAATTCATAATGTTGATTTATTGAAACTGACCGAAACTCAAACCCTGTTGAATTTGCTAAAAGAGGAGCTAAAAGGTAGCATATCGTTGGCTAATTCCGAAATCATGAGTTTAACAACCGAGAAAAATAATCTTACAACATTCATTACGGCAAAGCAAGCTGAATTAAAGGCGATCACAGACAGTCTCGCCTCATCACAAAATGACACCCAAGCTATAGCAACCCTACTTAACACGAGCACTGTCAACAATGAAAAAATCAATTCCGTTCTAGTACAACAGAATGCGAGATTGATAGAATCAACAAACTTGGTGGATGCTGAAAAAAAGACATTTGAAAAGCAAAAGGAAGATTTTTCCTCTTTTGAAAAAACTATTGAAACCCGAATAGAAGAGATTGATATGAAGAACGATAAATTCAATCAACATCTACTTTTTATTGAGAGTAAGGATGGTTACATAAAACAGAAGGAAAAGGAAATCAATGATTTAACAGGTTTCGCTGCAGGTGTGTCTCTGTTTCACACCTTTGATGAACGAAAAAGACAGTTGGAGACACCCGTACTCTTATGGGGCATTGCAGTATTTTTAACGGCACTTGGAACGGTAGCTGGCATTTGGGGAATCTTCTATTTAGCAATAGAGCATGGAACAGCAACTCAAAACCCTGTAAGTTGGGCAATGTTTTTACTGAATTCTCTTAAGTCGATGCCATTGATTATTCTCCTATACTTCGTAATCAGGCAATACTCAAAGGTAAGGGCGTTTCAGGAAGAGTATGCATTCAAGTCATCTGTTGCATTAACAATAAATGCATATGCCGACAAATTGCAAGATCCCAAAAACAAGGAAAGGCTTATTCTTGATTCTGTACAGAGGGTTTATCAGTCACCGAAGGGGATGAGACAAAGAGGATTTTCATTATTCGGCAATAAAGGGACCAAGGAATTTAATGATACCGTTAAAACAATGACTGAGGCTATTAAAGAAATAAAATCAAAATGACTACAATTACGATGCTCATGATTATGACGAAAAGCAGGATGAGACACAAATGAATACCAATCTCAGAGGCCGGATTGAATATGCTTCTTTTTTATTTATTGAGTTCAGGACATCTTCAAAGCATAAGATGGCATGACATTTGAAGTCTAAACCCAACGATTTAGGAACGAGTATTGATACATAAGGCACAGCATGAATTAACAGTTGATTATTAATAAGTTTCCTTCCAAAACCTACCATAATCTAGTTTATGGGTACCTTTGTACAAAGCGTAATAACTTTTAATAATACTTTAATGAGGAACGTTACGTAAATATCTATATTTGAACCTACTGCTAATAAAGGGACTTTCGACCAAAACAATCCGTTTTTGACCCTCAGCAGGCCACTTTGATATATGGAATACAAAAAGCACAAAATTACTGAAGCT
>DASYGQ010000075.1:0-14101 GCA_035999585.1 Bacteroidia bacterium
GCTACGAGATTGTTGGTTTCATCGTCAACATACAGAATTTTAATTTTTTGCTTTTCCATGACTTGGAATTATTTTATTATAGTTGTTTGGGAAGTGTGATGATGAATTCGGATCCATGGCCCAATTCTGACACAACGCTTATTTTTCCACGATGTTTTTCCATGATATTATACGCAATTGACAGTCCAAGCCCCATGCCTTTCCCCACAGCTTTGGTAGTGAAGAAGGGTTCAAATATTTTTGCTTTTACTTCGGGACTGATTCCCGGGCCATTATCTATGATGTGAATGTACGCATACGTATCGTCATGCTTCGTTTTTATTATAATACGGCCTTGGTGGTCATTTCCGTGATTTTCACTTACGGCCTGAATGGCATTGTTGAGTACATTCATGAAAACCTGATTCAATGTGCCCGGATAACAATCTATTTCAGGGAGATCCCCGTATTGTTTCTCAATAGTCAGAAGATCCTTTGTTTGATTGTTCAGAAGAACGAGGGTGGA
Organism: Bacteroidia bacterium; assembly: GCA_035999585.1. Classification (GTDB taxonomy): domain Bacteria; phylum Bacteroidota; class Bacteroidia; order Palsa-965; family Palsa-965; genus Palsa-965. The sequence continues at coordinate 506 of DASYGQ010000075.1, forward strand.
ATTAAGTCCTTCGTGGACATCACATTTTTTCAGGTCATCTTCCCCAAGCCTTGAAAATGTCCGTAATCCTTTTATGATTTCTGCCGTGCGTGACGCGCCTTCATCAATACCATGAACAAGCTCATCTATTTCCTTTATGGAATAGCTTACGTCAATTTCCTTGGCTGACTGGTGTATCTCACTTAGATTTTCTGCAAGGGCGGCATCCGGTTTGAGGCCAACATATCTTTCCAGCAAATCTTTTATTTCGTCAACTGTGCGTTTAAGTGATTTGATGTTTGATTTTACGAAATTAATCGGATTGTTGATTTCATGAGCAATGCCGGCTGTGAGCTGACCGAGAGAAGCCATTTTTTCGGCATCGACAAGCTGGCTTTGCGTTTCCTTCAGATGATTGAAGGTTTTGTTCAATTCGAGATTGGCCAGGCTCAGTTCGTTGGTTCGCTCTTTTACCTTCGTTTCAAGCATTACGTTCTGTTGAGTAATGATTTGTTCGTTTTCTTTCAGCACTTCGAGCGCTTTTGCCTGAGATTCTTCTTTTTCTTTTTTGAGGATATTGATTCGGTCGGCCAAACCAAAAGAGATCAGAATCACTTCAAAAGCGGAGCCTGACTGCATGGTGTATCTCGTAAAGTCATTGAATGGAAGGACGCCAAAATCTTTCAGAATGAATATGCATACGCCAACGAGAAAGCTTGTCCATGCAAGAAGGAAAAAGCGTGCCGGCCTATACCCGCGGATGAAGATAATAAGGGCAACAACGAAAATGTAAATACTGACCAGCATTGCATTCATCTCCATAAGGATGAAACTGGGCTTATAAATGTCCAGGATTGCCAGTGTGAGATTAATAGCGTAAACGATGTAAAAGACAAAGGAGATTTTGTAGAGTTTTGGAGTGTGCTCCTTCGTGCGAAGAAATACATGGAGGAAGGCAAGGCTGGCTACACCTACCAGGCTTGGAGAAAATATATCTGCGTGAATGGCCAGCCAGGGCCAGTTCGGCCAGAGAAACTGAAACGGATAACCCTGTAACCCTGTTTGGGTAAGGATAATCAGAATGATATATACAACATAATACAAGTAACTTTTATCTTTTACTGAAAAATAAATAAACAAGTTGTACAGAATCATAACAAGCATGATTCCCAGATAAATTCCTGAAAGGGTGTTTTTAGAAGCAATATGTTCCAGCACAGTTGTTTCTGTACCAACCATCAGGGGAAACTGGAGCTGGTCTGAACTTTTTATTTTCATCAAATAAAGACCTTGCTGCCCCGACAACAGATGAAGCCTGAAAATATAATCCGGATCCTTAAATTCCCTTTTTGAGAAAGCCTGAAATTCGCCCTGTTTGATAGATGTAAAATGTCCATCTGGATCAATGGTATACAAAGTCACCTCATCCATAATTGGTTGAGAAAGCACCAACAGGAGGTTTTGTGCCTGACTGGCATTTGTAATATTCAACTTTACCCAAAAGGCAGAGGAAGAAAGATTCATATTGGGAACTTTCTGGGTACTGTTCCTGAACTGATCCGAAGCCATTACCTCAGCTACCGACATCTTGTCGTTCTTGTCTTCAAGTATTTGCACGCTGCCTCCTATTTCGAGCAGAGACTGTGGATTTGAAAAGGCGATGGATGGCGGAACATCTGCCTGCATGTGCAGGGCAGTAATAAGAAAAACACTCAGAAACAGGATCTTTTTCATAAAGCAGGTCCGATCATTTATTATTAATTATTGTTTGGCTAACGAGTGTGTCAGATTTTTGGGCCGGCACTTTCAATTCATAATGAACTTCGAGATCTCCCTTGGGACCGGTTTCTATGAGTGTTTGCTTCGGTTGGCTGCGAAGCAGAAGCATCCGGTCACGGTCGAAAGGAAGACTGGTGGAAAGCGTCCGCGCATCCATGATCCCCAGCACATATGCAATGTATTCAGGTGTAGGATAAATAAAATCTCCTTTATTTCCGAGTGTCTTATCGATCACAAAACCGACCCTGGTAAACATATCCAGGGAGTATGGGCCACAAATACCCAATAAGGTACGAAACTCAAGCTGATTAATGATTGAGATGGCAGCTCTCACCAGCAGGATGCTGATTCCACGCCCTGCAACGCTTTTGGCATTCCATAAGCCGCATAGCTCACCTGTGCCTCCGTCGAGCCGGTGCTTTGTTACCAAATCATATACTTTAGGATCCATTTTACCAACAGCCGCTTCAACGGGAAGCGGATGGATACCATCCGCTATCTGAATACGGATGGCTCCCACCATTACGCCATCCTGCTCTGCATAAACACCGAAAACAAATGGGTTGGTGATCCAGTCCTTGTTATAAGATGTAATATTAATAATACCATAGTCTTCCAGAACCCGTCTATGGCCATCAATGTATTCAAGGCATAATTCGCTTTCATCGAGAGGACGAAATGCTCGGATCTTAATCATGGAATTATTTTAAAAGAAGGACATCCTCCATATTTAATCGAAGCGTTTTTAAAGGTAAAGCTGGTTTTTCAAACTGACAAAGCCTAAACAGGCACACATCAGCAGCGGCGGATTCAACTGCAAATAGTTTAACGTATTGATGCTTTAAAAGGTTCAGCTCCTCTTTCATTTCCGGCAACATGTTTTTTTCGGTTCCATGATCCAGCCTGGCAAACATACTTAAGGGAGACGAGATAGGTTGTAAGCCCTTCTGAAGTTTCGTTGCCGTCAGCCAGACTCTTTCCAGGGCCCTGCCGCCTTCGAAAAACGGATTGGTATGTGTGCCTTTCATTGTCAGAAGACCAAATGCTGAAACAGAAGGAATGCGGCGTAATGCCGGTTTTTCGAATACACGGCCTCCTTTCCAGTGGATGAGATGCCGGAGAACTTCAGGGCTTTTTGCCAGTTTGAGCTCTGCGAATTCCGAAGGTGATAATTCCAGAGAAGTAGCGTCAATACCATCGCGGCTGCGTGCATGATCCTGTGGCAGCCAACGGAACTGGCTCATGTAACGTTGGTGCTCATCGGGGTGAAGAAGACGCAGCCGGTCTGTTTTAGCAATGAGTTCTCCCATTTCTTGAATTTCCGGTAAACCGGTCAGGAAAGTAAGCTTCGCTCCTTGTATGCTTTCGGCTGCATCTGATAATTCCTGCAACACCTGCCTGTCAATGTCAGAACGACCAGCTACTTTGCGGTTTGTTGTCCGAGAAGAAATATACTCTGCCAGATTTTTGAACGGATCGTCTTTTTTCCTGTTGACGGTCTCGTCCTTATAGATCCGAAAGGAAGCGAGAGGTTTGCCCGGAGAAGGGGGAAAGAAAACAGCTAAAACCTCCAAACCAAGGCTGCCGGCCTTCAGAAGTAAGTTTTCTGTTGCTGCTCCCAGCGCAATCTGGGATACCGTATCATCCGGAGTCAAGCCTGTGCGCCCCGTATCATTAAAAAGAAAAAGAGTTTGTTCCAGGTACAGCCATTTCCAGGGTTGATCATTGCCTTCTGAAGGAGCCAGACAGGCGGCGGTAATGAGTGTTTGGATGATAGTCTTATCAACAACACCGGGGTGGGACCAGGGAGGCAGGTTCATGGCCTGAACCTGTCGCATCATTTCGCTTTCATTGAGGGGTACCGAGGCGATTTGTTGATTTTTTAAAGGACTTGGATTTTGTTTGTCACAAATGAGCTCTTCCATATCCACAAAATATCTTCCCGAGTCATGAAACTGTTTCAACGCAATCCGCCTGCAGGCATCTGCAGCAATGGCCCCGCCAAGGACTACTGAAGAGGCTAGTTGTGGCCAGGTACTGATGCTTTGGCCTACTTCGAGCATGGAAGCCTTGAGCTTGCTTGAGATAGTTTCTTCCCCCAACATCGGTAAAATGAAAGGGATTTTTTCTTCGTTGCTCAGATCCTTGATCCTGCTGATGTCGAGATGATCGATCAATCCATGCAGGAGAGGGCGGTCCGGCTCAAGGTCAAACCTTTCGATATCCAGTGTGCCCCGATCGTTCATATCCATCACCACCGGAACACCGAGGGCCCGGGCTTTGATACGGCACAGGATTTTGATGTCCAGCCCATCACATTCTTCCACAAGCATATCAAGTTTCCCGCCTGAGAGAAAGAAATCGTCCATATTCGCTTCGGTAAGACCTTCGGTAAAGCATACCGTTTTCAGATAGGGGTCTATCTCTGCAATTTCTCTGGCAACAGCAACAGCTTTGAAGATCCCAAGATTATAGGTACCGGTTTGTATGCGGTTCAGATTGGAGAGTTCCAACAGATCAAAATCAGCCAGTCGGATCTCTCCGAAACTTCTTTCCATTGCCATTGCGACTGCAATTGTCTTCCCGACCGAGAGACCGATAACGCCTACTTTCTGCTTTCCAAGCAAATCCCTTTCTGCCATTGTGATCTTATGCTGGTTACGATTGGTGCGAACCTCAATGAATTCGGTTTCGTCAAGAATGTGCACAAGCCGGAAAGACCATGGATAAAACACCCATACACCGTATTCCGCAAGAGCGCATCCATTCAAATGGTCTGTTATTTTTTCAGATAACTCCTCGTTGTTCAGACGTAGATGAGGTGTCTTTAATTTGATCAGCTCGCGAAGCTGTCCATGGATCTCATCATACACCGTAAGCTGAGGACAGTCGCGCAGCAATGCTTCCAGATTTTTCCGGTCCTCTTTGTTGCCAGGCCTGAAGAACAAAGGCTTATAATCTGTCACGCGCAGTCTTGCCTTCTGAAGTAAGCTTTCTAGATTGGTACTCATAATACAGATATCAAACTGGTAAAAGAGTTGGAAGTGCAAACAGCACGGAACACATACAGGGCTTTATTCTTTGCCGGGAATGGTCACTGTGAATGTGGAACCTTTTCCTACAACAGATTTAACGGCAATAGCGCCATCAATCTTATCCACCGCTTCCCGGACGATATAAAGTCCAAGCCCCGATCCCGGTTTTTCCTGTGTGGCCCTGTAAAACATATTGAATATTTTGTCCAGATGCTCCGGTTCGATCCCAATTCCCGTGTCAGAAACGGAAACGGTGGCCATGTTGTTGGCCACATGAATGTCAACGGAAATGCGTTGGGTGGTATTGTCTTTGCCCTGGTACTTGATGGCATTGAGAAGGAGATTATTGAGGATAACCTGCATTCGGAATTCGTCTGTTTTAAAAACTTCTTCCTGGCTTATTTGCGATCGGAATTCTATTTCCGATTTGTTTTGAATGAAATTGAAGCTGTTCCAGGTTTCCTCGATCATTCGATCGAACCGGATCTCGACCGGAGACACACGCAATTTCACATTCTGGTAATAGTTGATTATATTCTCTACAAACACATCCAGGCGGTTGATGCTTTTTTCGATCATCAGCAAATACTCCTGGTCCTTGGGCTTTGTCTGAGACAAAGCAAAATTGATCACACCTTTGATCGAAAGTACGGGGGCCCGGAGATCATGGGAAGCACTGTATACGAATTTTTCAAGTTCGTTATTTGTTTTCTGAAGCTCCGCATGTTTTTCTTTCAGCTCACGGCGGGTGCAGCAAATATCATAGGCATTTTTTAAAATCATGGAGAGCTCCACCTCGTCCCAGGGCTTATTGAGGTAGCAATAGATTTTGCCTTTGTTGATGGCACTGGCTGCCTCTTTCAGGTCGGTATATCCGGTCATCAGAATTTTTATCAGATCAGGATATTCTTTAACGATGGATTCCAAAAATTCAACACCTGTCATGTCAGGCATCCGCTGATCGGTAATGATGATATCAATAGGCTGTTTTTTCAGTTCTTCCTTCCCTTCCGCAGCCGATTGGGCTATAAAAATCTCATAATTGCGCCGGAATGCGGCCTTAAAGGCAGATAATTGCCGCGGGTCATCATCAACATACAATATACGCGGCTTTCCTGGATTCATAATCGGGTAAAAACGGTTTGTAGCTAACCTCAGAGCATTTGTATTTAAGGGACTAGCTTCAAGCGCGTTCGGCGTTAATGGCGTCTGTAAAATTTGGATTTTTGGGTGATTTTCCGGACCAATGCAAAAGTAAGATTTTTAGCCATTTCTTTCGTTTTATAGGGCCCGCTAAACCTTACGAATTTCATGTATTTCTTACAGGTGACAGATTAATAGCAAGATTCGTTTAATCTAGTTTTGGAAATATCCATTACTAGATCATAATGCAATATGAAAAAAGATGCAAAGCTTTAAATTAATCTCAGCGGTATCCTCCCCCACATTTGTTTTTATGATAATTTTAGGCCAATGAAACGGTTGTTTTTCTTCTTTACCATCTTCCTTATTTCCTGTTTCCCATTCGCCTCGCCGGCTCAGGATGCCGGTAATGATTCCGACGGCAAAAAAGGCGGAAAGGGTTTCCACTTTGGTTTTTTCGTTGGATCATTATTTGCAAATAACTATACAGCCAATCTCTATGATGGCTATGGACTGGATGCCGATGGCAATAAAAATGACTTTCCAAACAGTGCCATGAACCGTAAAATCCATTTTGAATATGGAGGCGATAACGGTCAGTCCGACCGGATTGCCCCTGCTCTTGGCGTAAACCATACCGACTGGACATTCGACAACAGCGATATGCCGGTGAACATGCATTATACTCCTTCCATTTTTGTAGGGCTTCAGACACGCTATTGTGCCAGCAACAAGGATGCGATACTGTTCAACGTCAACGGTACCAAGCTGACGGTCAACGGCAACTTCACCATCACCACAACTGCTCCCACTGTCGGAACAACCCAATACCCAACGAACATCAGAACCTTTCCGATCATCGGCGGTGAACAAAGGATGATCCTGCAATTGGGTTACCAGCGTATCCTGGGAGATAATGACAAGCTGAACTGCTTCGTCGAAGGTGGACTCAGCTTCACAATGGTCAAGTTCAATAAAAATGTTATTCAGATCAATGACCTGCTGATTGACCTCACCACCTATTACAATTATCAGGGTTATGTGGATTATCGCGCCAAAAACCTCACAGGAGTTTCATTCGGCGCCTTTGCCGGCTTTGGACTCAACCTTAGCCTCAGCAAGAAATGGACCGTTCAATTGGTCTATAACCCTTCCTATGAAAACATCAATATCGGTATCGCCCCGGCCCTGAAACTTCAGAATGCCTTGGGCCTGCGCGCTTATTACAACCTCTGAATTTCAGCTCCGGAAACCGGAAATACCGTAAATTAGGCCTTCTCAAATTCAGGAAGACAATTTCATGCAAAAACTGAAAAACTACATTGATGGCAAACTCGTCGACCCTGCCGGTAACACCTATATCGACAATTACGATCCTTCAACCGGTAAAGTGTATTCCCTCATCCCTGATTCCGATGAAAGGGATGTTGAAATGGCAGTGAATGCTGCAAAAGCAGCTTTCCCTTCCTGGTCTGTAATGCCAAAAGATGAACGGTCTGCAATCCTGCTGAAGATTGCTTCGCTCATTGAGAAAAACCTGGATCTGCTTGCCAAAGCTGAATCAAAAGACAATGGCAAGCCTGTTTCCCTGGCTCGCAGTGTTGATATTCCGAGGGCGGCTGCGAATTTTCATTTTTATGCAACGGGTATTCTTCATTATGCATCACAGGCACATGCCATGGAAGATACGGCAATCAATTACACCCTGCGGAACCCTATCGGTATTGCCGGCTGTATCTCTCCCTGGAATCTGCCTCTTTACCTCTTTTCCTGGAAAATTGCACCAGCCCTTGCCGCCGGAAACTGCGTTGTGGCAAAGCCATCGGAAGTAACACCGATGACCGCCTTTATGCTTTCGGAATTATGCATCGAAGCTGGTCTTCCCAAAGGAGTGCTTAACATTGTACACGGATACGGGCATAAAACGGGCAGTGCCATCGTGTCGCATCCCCACATTCCGGTTATTTCCTTCACCGGAGGGACAAAAACAGGCGCAGCTATTGCCGGAGTGGCAGCTCCCATGTTCAAAAAACTTTCGCTTGAACTTGGCGGCAAAAATCCCAATATTATTTTCGCAGATTGCAATTACGATGAAATGCTAAGTACGACACTGCGGTCCTCCTTTGCCAATCAGGGACAGATTTGTCTGTGCGGTTCCCGTATCCTCGTTGAAAGAAGCATCTATGATAAATTCAAAACCGATTTCCTGGCCAAGACGCTTAAAATGAAAATCGGCAATCCTGCGGATGAAAAAACAAAAATGGGCGCTGTTGTTTCTGAAGTTCATATGAATAAAATACTGGCATGCATTGAAAGAGCCCGTCGGGAAGGCGGCTCGGTATTGTGCGGTGGGGAGCGTGTGATCGCAGAAGGAGAGAACAGCGGCGGGTACTTCATCGCCCCGACGATTATTGAAGGACTTCCCTTTGACTGCCTCACCAATCAGGAGGAAATTTTCGGCCCTGTTGTCACAATCATGCCGTTTGATACCGAAGAAGAAGTCCTTCGCTATGCGAACAGCACATCTTATGGCCTGTCATCTACGCTGTGGACAGAAAATCTTACCCGGGCACACCGTATGGCTTCGGCTTTGCACGCAGGAATTGTATGGGTCAATTGCTGGCTCCTGCGCGATTTGCGGACTCCTTTTGGAGGTGTTAAAAATTCGGGAGTAGGGAGAGAAGGAGGCTTTGAGGCACTGGACTTCTTCACAGAACCCAAAAATGTGTGCATCAAACTGAAAGACTGAAGAAAAGAATGAAAGAAAAAATCCGCCATCCGGCGGATTTTTCGTTATAAAGAGAAATACTCCTCTTTGAGAAATTCGGTATAATCTGCGAGATTTGCCATTACCTGAAACTGGCGATACAACTCGTGAAAAGCCATGTCGTCGGTAATCTTGTTGAGCTTGGCCAAACGGTATTTTTCAAAATTGGAAAGAGCAAGTCGTTCTTCAGCACTCAGGGGCTTTCCGCTGAATTCTCTGTCGGAAAGATCATTGATGCTGACCGAACCACCGATAGCGGATTTTGCAAACTTCTGTAAAAGCTTTTGTGTTTCTTTGTTCATGTGGCCTTTTGGATGCTTCAAAGTTAGACAGGCTGCCAGTTTATACGGGAATGCCGGTTCTTTTGTTATTAACAATATCATGTTGATGGAAGGCATGGTTTACAGCTGTTTACAGGCAACAGGCGGCCTGTTGGGAATTAATTTTATTTTTGTAAAACCAATTGAATAAACATGAACAGGCCAATCAGGGTACTTGTTGCAAAAGTTGGGCTCGACGGTCATGACCGGGGAGCCAAAGTGATTGCCTCCTTTCTCCGCGATGCGGGGATGGAAGTGATATATACCGGACTGCGCCAGACCCCTGAAATGGTTGTCAATGCCGCCTTGCAGGAAGATGTGGATGCCATCGGAATCAGCATCCTCTCAGGCGCCCACATGACTGTTTTTCCAAAGATCATGGCGCTCATGAAAGAAAAAGGAATGAACGATGTGCTCCTCACCGGCGGCGGCATCATTCCGGATGCTGACATGAAAAAACTGAATGAAGCAGGAGTAGGGACTTTATTCCCTCCGGGAACCGATACCCGCACTGTCATCGACTACATTTCCACGGAAGTCGCCCGTAAGCGCAATTTTTAACATCTTTTCCGAAGAGCTTCCGGATACTTATGCTTTCCCAACAAAAAGAAACAGTCTGCATCTTCTGGTTCCGGCGTGATCTGCGACTGGAAGATAATACCGGACTTTTCCATGCCTTGCGAAGCGGCATGCCAGTGTTGCCATTATTCATTTTTGACACCGGAATCCTCGAAAAACTGGAAGATAAAGCCGATGGCCGCGTACACTTCATCCATGAAGCGCTGACAGCCTTGCAAAATAAAATCGTTAAGGCGGGGTCATCCCTGATTGTGATGCATGACAAGCCTCTTGATGTTTTCAGGAGTCTGCTCACCACTTATCAGGTAAATGCAGTTTTTACGAATACCGATTATGAACCGCAAGCCATTGAGCGCGATGCAACCGTTGCCCCTTTCCTCGCCACTCACCATATCCCTTTTCACGCTTTCAAAGACCAGGTGATTTTTGAAAAGAATGAAATACAAAAAGACGACGGAACTCCCTATACGGTATTCACACCCTATATGAAGAAATGGAAAGCTGCCCTGAAAACGGAAGATTTATCCGTAAGGCCGGTGAGTAAACACCTCGGCGGGTTTCTGAAAACCAAACCTTTTTCCATTCCCTCCTTACAGGATATCGGGTTTCAGCCCGTTTCAATTGCTTTTCCTCCGGCTGAACTGAACGAATCACTCCTTGAGGATTATGCATCTTCACGTGATTTCCCGGCAAGGCAGGCAACGAGCCGGCTCAGTGTTCATCTGCGCTTCGGCACCATCAGCATACGGGCTCTTGTGCTGAAAGCCCGGGCATTCTCCGAAACCTGGATGAATGAACTCATCTGGCGTGAGTTTTATATGATGATCCTTTTCCACTATCCGCATGTGACGAGCAGCGCTTTCAAACCGGCTTATGACCGCATCCGGTGGAGGAACAATGAAGAGGAGTTTGCCCGCTGGTGCAGCGGCAATACAGGTTTTCCGATTGTCGATGCCGGCATGCGGGAGCTGAATGAAACCGGTTTTATGCATAACCGGCTCCGTATGATCACAGCCAGTTTTCTGGTCAAGGATCTGTTGATCGACTGGCGCTGGGGCGAAGCTTATTTTGCTCAGAAATTACTGGATTTCGAACTGGCCTCCAACAATGGAGGCTGGCAATGGTCAGCAGGCACAGGTTGCGATTCCGCCCCTTATTTCCGCATATTCAGCCCTTCCGAACAAACACGAAAATTTGATCCGCAGCATGAATACATCAGAAAATGGGTTCCGGAATGGCAGGAATTGTCTTACCCTGCACCCATGACAGACCATAAATTCGCCCGTGTGCGTACCCTGGAGGCCTTTAAATCGGCCCTATCTGAAGATAAAGCGTAATAAATTTGCTTTGTATCATAAAAAGACAATATCTTTGTTGCGATAGAACAGAAAAAATGAACAAGTCTCTTTTCCATAAATCAACCAGCACGCTCATCAGCATCTCCTGCTGTATGATGTGTATGAAATGACCGGAAAAGCCGTCTTGTAAAAGATATACATCACCTGAAGGGGCTTTTCGAAAACGAAAAGCCCCTTTTATTTTTCAAAGATTCAAACAACAAATGAAACAAACCGCAACATACCAGGCCCCACTTGCAGCACACATGCCCATGTGTTGTTGCATGTGCCTGCCGCAGCGGATCATCTTTGCCTGTACCTGAACACCGTTTCAGCCAACAACCAAAGGTCCTTCTGCAGAAAGCGAAAGGGCTTTTTTTTTAATCTAACAGTTTCAAATCATTTTAAAAACAAATCACAATGGCACTCAGACTTGGCGACACCGCTCCCGACTTCACATCCGAATCAACGGAAGGAAAGATTTCTTTTCATTCCTGGCTCGGCAACAGCTGGGGTGTTCTTTTCTCTCACCCGGCCGACTATACCCCTGTTTGCACGACCGAGCTTGGTACAGTTGCAAAGCTGAAACCGGAGTTCGACAAACGCAATGTGAAAGTACTTGCGCTCAGCGTTGACTCACTCGATTCGCATCTCGGATGGGTCAGAGACATCAATGATACACAGCGTACAACCGTCAACTTCCCGATCCTGGCTGATCCGGACTTCAAGGTGGCAAACCTGTATGACATGGTTCATCCGAATGCATCCGATAAGTTCACCGTTCGTTCGGTATTCATTATCGGACCGGATAAAAAAGTGAAACTCACTTTTACCTATCCGGCCTCCACAGGAAGGAACTTCGATGAGCTGCTTCGTGTCATCGACTCGCTTCAGCTGACTGCCGGATACAGTGTGGCGACACCTGCCAACTGGAAAAAAGGCGATGATGTGGTGGTCTCGCCGGCCATCAAGACGGAGGACATAGCGGCTAAATTTCCGAAAGGACACAAAGTTATCAGGCCTTATCTGCGCACAACGCCTCAGCCTGATCTGTAATAAAACAGGGTTCCGTGACCGAGTGGCTCAGGTACTGGTCTGCAAAACCTTTTACGGCGGTTCGAATCCGCCCGGAACCTCTGAGAAAAGGAAACAAAAAATTGAAACAACAAATAAAAACGTTCATGCAAAGCTTCCGAACCGAAATTGAAAACCCGCTTGTCGAAAAAGACATCATTGAGCTGGAGAAAAAAATAAATGCATTCAGGCAGGGAACCATCAACGATGAAAAATTTCGTTCCCTCCGTCTCGCACGTGGTATTTATGGCCAACGCCAGCAGGGTGTACAGATGATCCGTATCAAACTGCCCTTTGGAAGGATCAGCGTGAAGCAGTTGCTGCGCATCGCCGGTATATCCGATGAATACTCCAACGGGAACCTGCACCTGACCACACGGCAGGATATTCAGGTGCATTACGTAAGCCTCGACCGCACACCGGAGCTCTGGGCGAAACTGGAGGAGGATGATATCACCATACGGGAAGCATGCGGAAATACCGTCAGGAATGTAACGGCTTCTGCAACAGCAGGAATCGACCCTGCCGAACCCTTTGATGTATCGCCTTATGCCCAGGCAGTTTTTCAATATTTCCTGCGTAAACCCTTCGGCCAGGAACTGGGACGGAAATTCAAAATTTCTTTTTCTTCGAGCGACGAGGATACCGCATTCAGCTTCATCCATGACCTGGGCTTTATTCCCAAAGTGAGCATTGTGGACGGAGAACTGAAACGGGGATTTAAAGTGCTTATCGGTGGAGGACTCGGTGCCCAGCCTTTTCTGGCTCAGGTTGCGCATGAGTTTTTGCCCGAAGATCAGCTCATCCCTTTCACCGAATCGGTGATACGCGTATTTGATCGTCATGGAGAAAGAGCCAGCCGCCATAAAGCACGTTTGAAATACCTGCTCAACAAAATGGGACTCGAAGAGTTACTGCGTCTGGCACAGGAAGAGCAAAAAGCGCTGTACCAGCAACAGTTTCCGATCAACAGAAATACTGTTTCTGTTCAGCCAAACGCAACAGCCGGGGTGTTCACCACTTTCAAAGTAAGCGATAGCCCTAAATACCAGGCATGGCTGAAGACGAATGTATTTGAACAAAAGCAACAACACTTCTTCGGCGTTTACCTGCGTATACTTCTTGGGAATATTTCCAGTGAGAAAGCCCGCGAACTGGCCCGGATCGTTGAGCGTTACGCCGCAGATGATATCCGGATCACCGTGAATCAGGGATTCTTGCTCAAGTTTGTCCGCAAAGAAGCTTTGCCGTCCTTGTTCCAGGAACTCGATAAAGCGGGTCTTGCAGCTCCGGGCTTCGACAGTGTTGCCGATATCACTGCATGCCCCGGCACGGATACCTGTAACCTCGGCATCTCCAGCAGTACCGGAATTGCAGTGGCGCTCGAAAACGTGATCCGCGATGAATACCCTGACCTGATCTATAACCATGACATTAAAATAAAAATCAGTGGTTGCATGAACTCCTGCGGACAGCACGGACTCGCGCAGATTGGCTTTCATGGCAGTTCTTTCAAAGCAGGATCCAATGTAGTTCCCGCTCTGCAACTGCTGCTTGGGGGTGGAAACCTCGGAAACGGACAA
>DASYGQ010000135.1:0-6306 GCA_035999585.1 Bacteroidia bacterium
GATAAAGTGGAGGCTCAGGAAGAAGGAGGGACTCCCGAAAACGAAACTGCTCCCATAGCCATTTCCTGATATGCCAAAGCCCGCACGTATTCTTTTTTTATATACGGAAATGGCAGGTTACTCCCTGGCGTGTCTGCGTGCGCTTGCCGATCTTGGAATTGAAGTACACGCCATCCGTTATCCTGTGAACAATGAGGCTCCTTTTGATTTTCCGAAGGATAATCCGGTGTTTTTTTATGAAAGAAAAAGCTGTAGCAGGGATACGATTCTGTCTCTCGTCAGGCAGATAGAACCTTCTCTTATTGTGGTGAGCGGATGGGTGGACAAGGATTATCTGTTTGTTGTTCGAAAATACAAGGAAGCAATTAAAGTACTCCTTTTGGATAATCAATGGAAAGGATCTCTCAAGCAATACATTGCTTCGTTTCTGTTTCGCTTTACGCTGCTTCGTCATTTTCAAAAAGCATGGGTTCCGGGCAAAAGTCAGGCAAAATATGCAGGGCGGCTTGGCTTCGGCAAGGGTGATATTCGCACTGGGTTTTATTCCTGCGATTTTTCTCTTTACAGTTCTTATTTCAATCTCTTCAGAGAAGAAAAGAAAAAGCATTTTCCCAGACGGTTTATATTTACGGGCAGGTACTATACCTTTAAAGGGATCCAGAATCTTTGGGAAGCTTTTGCCGGACTGACCGAGGTGGAAAGAGGGGGCTGGGAGTTGTGGTGCCTGGGTACCGGAGACATCGCTCCTTTTCAACATCCGGCCATCCGTCATTTTGGATTTGTGCAGCCTTCGGACATGGGGCCGATTATCGGGAAGGGCGGAGTTTTTATACTACCCAGCCATTTTGAGCCGTGGGGAGTTGTGGTTCAGGAATTTGCCGCTTCCGGGTTTCCGCTTATTTGCAGTTCTGAAGTCGGTGCAGCAGAGGCTTTTTTGGAAGAGAACAAAAACGGGTATATTTTTAAAGCCGGCCAGGTTTCGGAATTAAAAAAAGCCCTTTTGAAAATGATAGCGAATACGGATACCGAATTGCAGGCGATGGGAGAGCTCAGTCACAGGCTGGCAGGGAGTATTACCCCTGATAGCTGGGCAAAAACAGCAATTTCATTCATCCCTTCACCAAATGACATTGAAAAGAAAACACATGCAGCATAATTTTTTGACCGACTATATTTTATCTCATTCAATTCCGGCAAGATTATGTGTGGCATAAATGGCATTTATGGCTTGAATGATAGGCCGCAGAGCGAGCTGATTGTGCGCAGCATGAACAAAGCGCTGGCCCACCGTGGACCCGATGATGAAGGCGTTTTTTCGGATGAATCGATTGCTCTCGGCCATCGTCGCTTATCTATCATCGATCTGTCGGCAGCGGGTCATCAACCCCTCTTTTCAGCTGATAACAGATATTCTATTGTTTATAACGGTGAGCTATACAATTACAGGGAGCTTCGCTTTGAGCTTCAGCGAATTGCTGTTGGTTCCGGGCAAACTGCTTATCCTTTTGCAACGGGCACTGACACGGAGGTTATCCTTGCTTCTTACCTGAGATGGGGAAAAGATTGTGTCCGACATTTCAATGGCATGTTTGCTTTCGCCATATGGGACAAAACGAAAAAGGAGCTTTTTGTTGCACGCGACCGCCTTGGTATCAAGCCGCTCTATTATTACATGAAGGGAAAAACATTCCTTTTTTCCTCCGAAATCAGAGCCCTGCTGAATACGGGGCTGGTGCCTAAAAAAGCGGATCACGGCAGCCTCGTGGATTATCTCCGGTATCAGACTGTACAGGCTCCGCGTACCATTATCAAAGGCGTTGGAATGCTCATGCCGGGTCATTCGGTGATCGTGAACAATGAAGGTGTGCATGTGGAGCAATACTGGAACGCCAATACATATGCGCTGAAGCCATCTCCTGATAAATCCTACACAGATATATGCAAGGATGTTTATAACCTGCTTCTGAAGTCAGTGGAAAGACGCCTGATTGCGGATGTGCCTTTTGGCGCTTTTCTTTCGGGAGGAATCGATTCAAGCATTATCGTTGGCTTGATGAGTCAGGTGGCCAGCGGAAAAGTCAAAACATTCTCCATCACCTTTGATGAAAGTGAGTTCAGTGAGGCCCGTTATGCGCGCCAGATTGCTGAAAAATATCAAACAGAACACCATGAACTGAAACTGAAAGTGCCCGATTTCCTGTTGCAGGTACCCGAAGCTTTGAAGGCGATGGATCATCCCAGCGGGGACGGAATCAATACCTATGTTGTTGCGAAGGCAACCCGGAAAGCAGGAATTACCATGGCTTTATCTGGCCTTGGTGGTGATGAGCTGTTTGCGGGGTATGATATTTTCAAACGATCGCTTATGCTCGAGCGGAGAAAATGGATGCTTGAAACTCCCTTGCTTATCCGTTCTGGCGCCGGTCTCGCATTGCGTTCCTTCAAGCCCGGAGCTGCTTCCGATAAAATATCGGAGCTCCTTCGGCTCAAGAGCTGGAAGTTGTCCGGATCCTATCCGGTATCGCGTCGGATGATGAAAGATTCCGAAATTTTGAACCTCCTACAACGAAGAGAACTTCCTCTCAATTCGGCTTTTGAATACACCGAAGCTATACCGCCTTTGCCTCGTGGCAAAGTGCTTTCAGGAGTTTCATTGGCCGAAACAGGAACTTATATGTCGAACACATTATTACGTGATGCTGATCAAATGAGTATGGCCGTGGCCCTTGAGGTACGGGTGCCATTTCTCGATCACACACTGGTAGAATACGTGTTGGCTCTTTCCGATAATCTGAAATATCCTCATTCACCCAAAAAATTACTGGTAGATGCCATGGGCGAGCTGTTACCGTCTGAAATTGTTAACCGGCCCAAAATGGGATTCACTTTTCCCTGGAAGCACTGGCTGCGCAATGAGCTGCGGGAATTTTGCAGCGAGAAAATGGAAGCGCTTGCTGGCAGAAGCGCATTCAGTAAGGATGGTGTGCTGAAACTTTGGAAGGCCTTTCTGGCAGATGATCCCAGAGTGACCTGGTCTAAAATCTGGTATTTAGTCGTTCTTGAATCATGGCTCGCAGAAAATGAAATAGATGTCTAAACGCAAAGTACTTGTGTTCATTGATTGGTATCTTCCCGGGTTTAAAGCCGGTGGCCCCATACGTTCATGTGCCAACCTGGTTGAGCATCTGAGCGATGAATTTGAATTTCTAATAGTCACGCGCAATACCGATTATACCGATTCAGTTCCGTACCCTTCCATACAAAGTGATACCTGGGTCAGACGTGAGGATGGTTCAAGTGTCTATTATTTTTCCGAGGAAAAGCTGAACCGAAAGAACATCCGAAACCTGATTAGAGGAACCGACTTTGATGCCGTTTACCTGAATGGAATTTATTCAGTGTATTTTACCCTTTATCCTCTTGTCTATCTAAGAAAGAAAAGTGACAAGCAGGTTGTAGTTGCAGTGAGGGGAATGCTCGCGGAAAGCGCGATTCAAATTAAGAAGGGCAAGAAGCAGTTTTTTCTACGCGCAGTTAAAGTCCTGAGACTTTTCAATAGTGTTGTGTTTCACGCTACAACTGCTCACGAAGAAATGGATATTGTCGCCCAGTTTGGATCTGATGCTAAAGTTGTTGTTGCCGGAAATCTGGCAGCGAAACAGAATATTGCCGTCAACCCACCACGTATCAAGCAGGAGGGTAAGCTTTCGCTGGTGAGCATCGCCAGGGTTTCACCCGAAAAAAACCTGCTGTATGCATTGCAATTACTGGAGGGCATCAAGAATGTTGAAATCGATTTTGATATTTACGGACCGGTATATGATGAGAATTACTGGGCAGAATGCAAAAAGGTGATCGCCGGCCTTCCGGTGAATATACGGGTGGAATATGCAGGTAGTCTGGAAAGTGAAAAAGTAGCAATGATATTGAGTAAGTATCACTTTCTGTTTATGCCTACGACCGGTGAGAATTTCGGTCATGTAATTCTTCAGGCACTTAGTGCTGGTTGTGCGCTTCTGATAAGCGACAAAACACCATGGCGCAACCTGGAGGCCCGCCGCTGCGGCTGGGACCTGCCTCTTGAAAAGCCGGGGTATTTTCAGACAGCCTTACAAGCTTGTGCACGGCTCAATCAGGCAGAGTTCAATCTTCTTTCCGGGAATGCTTTTGCTTTTGCTCAGCAATACCTTCATGACCCCAAAACCGCTCTGGAGAACCGCAGGCTCTTCAGAAAAGATTAACTTTGATCCCATGCACACCGACTTGTCAAAATACAACAACAGCTGGTATAAGCCCGGGGCAAGCTTAGCCAAGCGGGCTTTGTGGTTTTGCGTGAGCGCCTGTTTTTTTCTTTCTTATTTTCCTTTTAGCGGATTCAAGATCGTTTTGCTCCGCATATTCGGTGCAAAGATTGGAGATGGAGTAATCATCAAGCCGGCTGTAAACATCAAATACCCCTGGAAGCTCCGGATTGGAAACCATGTCTGGATCGGAGAAAAAGCATGGATTGACAACCTGGAAATGGTAAACATCGGAGACCATTGCTGCATTTCCCAGGGTGCTTATATTCTTTGCGGAAACCACAACTATAAGAAACAGACCTTTGATCTTCTGACCAGTCCCGTAACTCTTGAAGCGGGTGTTTGGATTGGCGCAAAGGCTGTGGTCTGTCCCGGTGTTATCTGTCACTCTCATGCTGTGCTTACTGCAGGTTCTGTTGCTGTTGGCGAACTCGGCTCCTTTGCCGTTTATCAGGGTAATCCTGCAGTCAAAATAAAGGAAAGAGTTGTGGAATGAAAATATCTGTCATCACCGTTTGCTATAACAGCGCAGCCACCCTCCGGCATACGATCGAATCAGTTCTCTCACAGGATTATCCTGATATCGAATACATTATTATTGACGGAGGCTCTTTGGATGAAACACCCGATATCATCCGTTCTTATGGAGCAAACATCAGTAAATTTATTTCGGAAAGCGATGAGGGCATTTATCATGCTCTTAACAAGGGGATTTCAATGGCTACGGGTGATGTGATCGGTTTTCTTCATTCGGATGATTTTTACACAAGCCCCGCAATTCTCTCGGTTGTCGCGTGCGCTTTCCTGAGCACGAATGCTGATGGGGTTTACGGAGATCTTCAATACGTGGGGAAAGAAGATACCAATAAGGTGTTCCGTAACTGGATCTCGGGGTCATATTCAGAAGGACTTTTCCTGAAAGGATGGATGCCTCCCCATCCGGCTTTCTTTGTAAAGCGCAGTTGCTATGGAAAATTCGGATTGTTTGACACAAATTTTCTTTCGGCAGCTGACTATGAACTGATGCTGCGTTTCATACACCGGTATAAGATTAAGCTTGCCTACGTACCTCAGGTGCTTGTGAAAATGCGGGTAGGAGGCAAGAGCAATGTGACGCTGCTGAACAGGTGGAAGGCGAACCGGGAAGACCTGAAAGCCTGGAAAGTGAACGGTCTGAAGCCAGGCATGTTTACATTGCTGCTAAAACCCTTGTCGAAGCTCCGCCAATTTTTATCCCGTTAAGTCGTCTTTATACAGCCCGAATACTTGTCAGAATTTAACCCGGATTGATTTTTTCCGACGCGTGGTGATGCGTCCATGACTGGCCAGTCCGGATCGTTTGAACCAGCGACCCCTGAAAACATAACTGAAATTGAGGGTGGTAAAGATGTAGGAGTCTTTGTGTGTGGGATCGCCTCTTTTGCTGCCTGGAACATAATTGGCGGCGACCGCATAAGGAAGAGAAAGTTCGCCGGTGCGGTTGGCCAAGGCAGCGGAGAGGGAATTGGGCAATACGCTGGGTGGAGCATATTTGGTGCTTACATCATCCAGGTAGTCGGTAAATGTTTTGCGCCAGCAGATATCCCATCCGAGCCGGTAATTCTTATTCAGTGTGAAATAAAAGCCAAGTGTCATGGGGATTGCAATCCCAAAGTGGCTGTATGGCTTTGTTTCGCCTTCGGTTCTTAAAGGCTGAAGGGGAATCCATTCCCCGTTGTAAAAGGCTTTGGGATTGTGGTGAAAACCGGCAAGACCCAATCCTCCAT
The DNA here is from genome assembly GCA_035999585.1 of Bacteroidia bacterium. Taxonomy (GTDB): domain Bacteria; phylum Bacteroidota; class Bacteroidia; order Palsa-965; family Palsa-965; genus Palsa-965. Next base: position 6,068 of record DASYGQ010000135.1, read on the forward strand.
AAGCTCTGAAACTGTTCTGAAATGAATAGTTGTGACCAAGATCTTCCAGAGTATAGAAATAATATTCACCCTGTACGGCAATTTCGTGTATGTCGTTTCTGAAATTTAAATTTCGGTTGTGTCTTCCCGGATTTGCAGAAAGCTTATCATCTCCGGCTATCCGGCCATAATTGTAGCTTACGTTGACTGAAATTTCATTTTTCAATTTATATCGTGCAAAAGCCCCCAGACTCATTTTA
>DASYGQ010000171.1:0-3987 GCA_035999585.1 Bacteroidia bacterium
GGAGTCGCAGAGCCTGGATGCCAAAAAGTGGTTCGGCTGCCTGTATTATAAAATCATTCGTACCAAATCGGGCAAGAACGTCTATTATACCCTGCTAGGGCTCGATGAACACAATAACCTGACCTGGAGGAAACTCATTGATGTATTGTGGTTTGACAAGGAAGGCTTGCCTCATTTCGGCGAATCCATTTTCATGATGGGCGGCAAAATAGCCCGCAAGCGCGTGATATTTGAATTCCATGCGGAGATGATCATGGCCCTCAAATACAACGAGGAGAAAGGCATGATTATTTTCGACAACCTGGCTCCGGAATCACCGGAAGGCAAAGGGGTGTATGAAACGTATGTGATGGATGGAAGCTATAACGGTCTGGTTTTCAAGAAAGGCAAATGGAATTTCATTCCCGATGTGAATGCACTGAACCCCAAGACCCCCAATGATAAATTTTACGAAGACCCACGGGCCGAGCCCGGCAAAAAAGACAGCCAGCAAATGGGTCCTCCTAAAAAGAGCAAGGCTTCCGGAGGAAATTAATATTTTCTTCCGGGCTGTTCTTGTTTAATTCTTACATTTCGGTCGTCTAACAGACTATTTTACATGATTTAAAAAGTATCATTTATGAAAGTACACAATTTCAGCGCCGGTCCGGGCATCCTGCCACAGGAAGTGCTGCAGCAGGCATCAGAAGCCTGCATCAATTTCGACAACCTCAACCTCTCCCTGCTCGAAATTTCTCACCGGAGCAAAAATTTTGAAAAAGTAATGGATGAGTCCATGGCCCTGGTCAAGGAACTGCTGTTCCTGGATGACAGTTACAAAGTCATGTTCCTGGGCGGAGGCGCAAGTCTCCAGTTTGCCATGGTTCCCTACAATCTACTCCGTACTGAAGGCACTGCCGGCTATGTGAATACAGGAGTGTGGGCTGCCAAAGCCATCAAGGAAGCCAAAATGATCGGTAATACAAAAGTGCTGGCAAGCTCCGAGGAAGGAAAGTTCAGTTATATCCCCAAAGGATTTGCCGTTCCGAAAGATCTCGACTATCTGCACATCACCTCCAACAATACCATTTACGGAACACAGATGAAGAAATGGCCCGTAACCCCTGTACCTGTGGTGGTGGATATGTCATCCGATATTTTCAGCCGTAAGGTCGACGGCAAACAGTTCGGACTTATTTATGCCGGAGCGCAGAAGAACATGGGACCTGCCGGCGCCACCATGATTGCCGTGAAAGAGGACCTGCTCGGCAAAACAGGACGGAATATGTTATCGATGCTGGATTACAGGCAGCATATCAAAGGCGGAAGTATGTACAATACGCCTCCTGTTTTTCCGATTTATGTTTCCCTGCTCACGCTGCGCTGGCTGAAAAAGAACGGCGGTGTGGAATGGATTGAGAAAATCAACCAGCAGAAAGCAAGCGCCATTTACTCCGAGATTGAACGTAACAGTTTGTTCAAAGGAACCTGTGAGAAGGAAGACCGCTCAAGCATGAACGTATGCTTTGTGATGCACAAACCGGAGCTGGAACCCGAGTTTGACAAGATGTGGAAAGAAGCCAATATCAGTGGCCTGCGCGGACACCGGGATGTGGGCGGCTACCGTGCTTCTCTTTACAATGCCCTGCCGCTCGAAAGCGTTCAGGTGCTGGTGAATGTGATGCAGGAGTTCGAAAAGAAATTCGCCTGAGCCAAACAATAATGGATTGAATCTATCTTATTATGAGCAAACGCATACTTGCCAACGACGGCATCGACACTACCGGAAAAGCCCTGCTTGAAAAAGCCGGCTTCACTGTGATCACTGAAAAAGTGCCGCAGGAAAAACTCATCGAAGAACTGAACGCACACCGTTATGAAGGCCTTACTGTCCGCAGCGCCACCAAAGTGCGCAAAGACGTGATCGACGCCTGTAAACACCTCAAACTCATCGGGCGTGGCGGTGTTGGCATGGATAACATTGATGTGGAATATGCCCGCAGCAAGGGCCTCCAGGTGGTCAACACACCTGCCGCTTCCTCGCATTCAGTGGCGGAACTCGTATTCGCTCACCTTTTCAATACGGTACGCTTCCTGTACGACTCCAACCGCCGGATGCCCCTGGAAGGAGAAACACAGTTTGATGCACTGAAGAAAAAATACGCAAAGGGCATTGAGCTCAAAGGAAAGACGCTGGGCATTGTTGGCTTCGGCCGCATCGGTCAGGCGGTGGCACGTATTGCACTCGGCTGCGGCATGAAGGTGGAAGCTTTCGACCCTTTTATCAAGGAAGTGCTGCTGGACCTGGAGATACAGGGCGCCGGTAAAGTATCGGTGAAAATAGCAACCCTGCCGATGGAAACATTGTTGAAAAACAGTGATTTCATCACCCTGCATGTACCCGGAGGCAAGCTGATCACGGGCAAGGAGATAGCAGCCATGAAAGACGGTGTGATCCTGATCAATGCCGCACGCGGCGGAGTGATTGACGAGAACGATCTCATCGAAGCGCTGAACTCCGGCAAGGTGGCACATGCGGCGCTGGATGTGTTTGAATCAGAACCCAAACCGCGTACCGACATCCTCAAACATCCGAAGATATCGCTGACGCCTCACATCGGTGCAGCCACGGAGGAAGCTCAGGAACGCATTGGCATTGAACTGGCCGAGCTCATCATCGAAAAGCTTAAATAATAAACACGAATGGCCACCATCATCCCTTTCCGAGGTATACGCCCGGCGACCGACAAGGTGCACCTGGTGGCTTCGCGTGCTGTTGACGGCTATTCAAAAACCGATCTGCGTGAAAAGCTGAAGAGCAATCCTTTCACGTTCCTGCATGTCATCAATCCCGATTACAGTGACGGCAAAACCTCCAAGCCCGGCTCACCGGAAAGGCTTAGGAAAGTAAAAGCCAAATACCTGCAGTTCCGCCGGGAACATGTTTTCATGCAGGATGAACAGCCCTGCTATTACATCTACCGACAGCAGAAAGCCGAAAACATTTACACCGGCATCATCGCCTGCTCGAGCATCGATGATTATTTCAGCGGCGTGATCAAGGTGCATGAACAAACCCTCACGGAAAGGGAAGAGAAACTGAAGCATTACCTCGAAGTTTGCGATTTCAATGCAGAACCTGTATTGTTCAGCTACCCCAACGATGCGGTGATCGACAGCATCACCGGCGAAAGCATTCAGCACAAGCCCGATTATGATTTCAGCACAACCGACCGGGTGCGGCACAGCCTCTGGGTGCTGAGCAAACCTGAAACAGTGGCCGCCATTGCGGAGCGCTTCCGCAAAATCCCGGCCGTATATATTGCCGACGGGCATCACCGCTCCGCCTCCTCTGCCCTGCTTGGTAAATCGCGCAGAGACCTGAACCCGAATTATACCGGCAAGGAACCTTATAATTTTTACCTCGGCGTATTTTTCCCTGAAACGCAACTCCGCATCTTCGATTTCAACCGCGTGGTGAGAGACCTCAACGGCCTCAACGAACAGGCATTCCTGGAAAGGCTGAATGAAAAATTTGAAATAGAAAACAAAGGCTCGGAAATTTACAAGCCCGAACGGAAACATAATTTCAGCATGTATCTGCACGGACAGTGGTATTCTTTAAGCCCACGGAAAGGAATTGTAAACGACAAGGAACCCGTAGGCTCACTGGATGCTTTTATTCTGACTGAACACATCCTCTCACCTATCCTGAATATCCACGATTTAAAAACCGACAAACGCATCGGCTTTGTCTCCGGCATCAAAGGCATGGAGGAATTGCGCAACCAGGTCGACAACTGGAAAGCGGCTGTGGCTTTCGGGCTTTATCCCGTTTCCATGGAACAGCTCAAGCTCATTGCCGATACAAACAGCATCATGCCACCTAAAACAACCTGGGTGGAACCTAAAATGCGGAGCGGACTGGTTATCTACAGCCTCTCCGAATAATGGCCCCAAGCCTTATGTTCAGATCAGGAATCCTCTTTCTTTTTGTGTTCCTTGCCA
>DASYGQ010000226.1:0-2228 GCA_035999585.1 Bacteroidia bacterium
CGCATACCGGCATTTCTTATCGGACTGGTGATGTTAAGCTGGCTGTGCCGAATACAGATTGTCCCAGTCAGCTTTTTCCTTAAAACCACATACCTCAGTTTGATGCCCCTGGCTATTGCATTATTGCTCCCCATGCTGGCCTCCTTGAAAACAGAACCGATACAGGGAAAGCCTTTTGAGTTCATCAGCCGGATTTCTTATTCGATGTATTTCTGTAACGGATTGGTGTTTCAGGTATTCAATCGCAACATTCATCCTGCTTCAGCGGGGAGCCGTGTAGCCTGGTTCTGCCTTTGCTGGGCACTTGTTTTTTGTATTTCCTGGGTTATTTACAGGTTCTTTGAATATCCGGTAACTGAGCTGAGAGAAAGAGTCGGTTCAGAAAATTCCGAATAAACATCCTTGGGAAACATTATAAATGAAACAAATTTGGATTTTTTTAATCGACAAAAAATAGGGAATTTAGCGGCCGCAAAAAATGAAGGAAATGAAAGTTTTGAAATTTGGAGGGACCTCTGTCGGATCGCCGGATCGCATGAAAAAGCTGATCCCGCTGATCCAATCGACTGAGCCCAAAATTGTTGTACTCTCCGCCATGAGCGGAACCACCAATAGCCTTGTTGAAATAGGCCAGGCCTTGTATGCCAAAGACCATGCGAAGGCCAGTATGCTGATTGAGGTGCTGGAGCAGAAATACCAACAGGTGGTTCGTGATCTTTATAAGAAGGAAGAGAGCCTGCTTCGGGGAAGAGAGCTGATTCGCACCCATTTTGATTACCTGCAGTCTTTTTGTCTGGACATGTTCACCTCCAACGAAGAAAAAGCAATACTGGCTCAGGGAGAGTTGCTTTCTACAGCCCTTGTTCACTATTACCTGGAGGAGTCGGGAATTGAGTCGGTATTGCTTCCGGCACTCAATTTCATGCGTATTGATGAGAATGATGAACCGGATCTGAAATACATAGAAGCGCATCTTGACCAGGAATTGGCAAGGCATCCGAAAGTAAGCATATACATCACTCAGGGCTATATCTGCAGGAATGCTTTTGGAGAAGTGGACAACCTGAAACGGGGAGGAAGCGATTATACAGCCACCCTTATTGGTGCAGCTTTATATGCCAAGGAAATACAGATATGGACTGATATCGATGGCATGCACAACAATGATCCGCGGGTGGTTGATAAAACGCATCCGGTGACTGAATTATCATTTGATGAGGCGGCAGAGCTTGCCTATTTCGGCGCCAAAATTCTGCATCCTACGTGTGTGCTTCCTGCACAGCAACGAAAGATTCCTGTGCGATTACTCAATACCATGCAGCCGGAGGCACGGGGAACGTTAATCTCTGAAAAAACGTCGGGTGAGAGCTATACCGCTGTTGCCGCCAAAGACGATATTACAGCTATCAAAATCAAGTCGGGCCGAATGCTGCTTGCCTATGGTTTTCTGCGATCGGTTTTTGAAGTGTTTGAACGTTACAAAACCCCCATCGATATGATCACCACTTCGGAGGTGGCTGTTTCCCTCACCATTGATACCACCAAAAACCTGGATGCGATATTGAAGGAGCTGAACACAATAGCCAGTGTGGAGGTAGACAAGGATTTGAGTATCGTTTGTATTGTGGGTAGCTTTTCCCCGGAAAAAGAAGGCTATGTCTGGAAAATATTTGAATCGCTGAAGAACATTCCTATACGAATGATCTCTTATGGAGGCAGTGAAAATAATGTGAGTCTGCTCGTGAAAACAGAGCATAAAAAAGCCACCCTCATTGCACTGAACAAAGGATTGTTCCGCGCCTGATTGACGAAAACGAAATGAACAAACACATGTTTCCGAAAAGTACCCTTTCCCGGTTTCATCAACTGGCCAGTCCTTTTTATTATTATGATCTTTCCGTTCTGAGCCAGACATTGGAGCAGATACGTACGGAGGCCCGTAAGTATGGATTTCATGTCCATTATGCCCTGAAAGCCAACGCTAACCCGGAGATTCTGGCTGTTGTAAGGGAATATGGTCTGGGAGCGGATTGTGTAAGTGGAAATGAAGTGAAAAGGGCGGTGGAATGTGGTTTTGAGGCTGAGCAGATTGTGTTTGCCGGTGTGGGCAAGAACGATGAAGAGATTCGTTACGCATTGGAGCACTCGATCTCCTGTTTCAACTGCGAATCGATGCAGGAAATGGAGGTCATTCATGAACTGGCATCGGCAGCGGGCAGGAAAGCGAA
>DASYGQ010000247.1:0-5363 GCA_035999585.1 Bacteroidia bacterium
GAAGGCTTTCATTATAAATAGATAATAAGATGTTGTATGCAAATATACTAAACAATGTCTATTTCGGAACTGTACACCGTTGGAAGACTACAACAGTTACTCTTTGAGATCCGTTACCTGTATGAAACAAAAATCCCGAACTGCTTTTGAAAGGCGGTTCGGGATTCCCATCTAAGTTTTAGAATAGTTCGGTTTAACGGATCACAGTCAACCTCCGTGTTTGCGTTGAGCTTTTTGTTTTAAAGCGCAGCAGATAGATCCCTGGTTTCAGACCGGTTGTATTATACTTCATATTATAAGAACCTGCTCCCTGCAATCCAGAGTTTAAAATAGATGCAATCTGTTCACCCAGCAAATTGCTAAGACTGATTTCCAATGCTGATGACTGGGCCAGTTCATAGCTCAGGGTGACTTCACCACTGGAAGGATTTGGATAAACGTTCCACCCGCTTAATTCCGGAAGATTGCTGACGCCAGTCATGGCAGGCATCACAACATGAATGGTTGTATGTGCCCCTGCTGACAAACGGCTTACATGCGTTGAATCGCAATAGGAGGAAACACAGCCGGTTCCATCTTTCACTGTCAGGCAAATGAATACATGGGCCGCAGCGGCATAGGTATGAGTAGGTGTCGCAGTCGTATCATCCTGTGTTCCGTCACCCCAGCTCCAGTCGTAATGCATGGCTCCAGATCCCGTGGAATTATTCACCACCACATAATTGCCCGGTGAGGTTGTATCGGCACGAAGCGTAAAGGCAGCCGAACAGGATTTTGGTCCCGCATAAGCGATAGCACTGGGCTGGCATATTTTGCATCCTCTGGAATCGGTCACACATACGGAGCAGACACCAGGAGGAAGGGCATGGGCCCAGTTGGTGGTATCGCCGTTTGACCAGGCATACCGGTATGGGTAGGTAAAATTACCACTGACAATCACCGAATCAGATCCATCGTGACAGGAACTGCAAGTTGCCGGAGAAGGGTAAAAGGTAAGGCTCATCTGACACAGTACGGTACCAGTCACAAGAACCGTATCTACGCGACTACTGGAACAGGAAGCCAGACCAGCAGAATCCTGCATCGTCATGTAAACACTGTAAACACCAGGACTCTGATAGGTATGACTAATAGAAGCTCCTTTGACATTTGTCCCGTCGCCTAAATTCCAGTAACACGTGGGATGGGCCGACAAGGTATCATGTGAGGTATTCGTAAACAGAATGACATTCGGGGCTGTTTGTGTCTTTGTAAAACCGGCTGTACATCCGGTGTTGTATTGAATCACAACGGTGTCTGTTTTTGAACAGCCGTTCACATCGGTTACTGTGGCGTAATAAGTCCCTGGCGCTGCATGTGATATTGTTGAAGAGGGGGGTAGTCCATTGCTCCAGGAATATGTATACGGTGGATTCCCCCCTGAAACATGAATATCCGCGGACCCGTTTTTACAGGTATCGCAGGTTGCGAATTTTACCGAGTCCACATACGAACTGAGGGTGCAGGTAATTGTTCCGCTTACATGAACGGTATCGCAAAACTGGCTGTTGCACGTTGTTGCGCCGGTGGAATCTTTGACTGTCAGACAAACGGTATACAAGCCCGGTGCATTGTAGCGGTAATTAAAGCTGGAACCATAATTGGAGCCTCCGTCGCCGGTATTCCAGGTGTATTTGTTGGCCCCGGTCCCGGTTGCAGTGCCTATAAACTGAATCTCATTGGGGTTGGTCTGTGTTTTTGTAAAATGTGCAGCGCAGGTGGATTGAGCTTTGCCTGATGATATAGAGAAAGCAAGCATTCCCAGAATGCATACCGCCCTGATCGCATGGTACGTGAATTTCATGTTGGATAATTTTATGTTAAGATAATGAATTATCAGATAGCAAGGGCAACGGCCAAGGCATTGCCCCCCTTAAAGGCATCTCTTCAAAACCGGGAATTCATGTCTGAACAGAAAATGAGATTACTTACGCAGGTTATGCTTGAGGGCAACCATTTTTATAGCTGTAATTGCAGCTTCCACGCCTTTGTTGCCATGCTTGCCTCCGGCCCTTTCCTTCGCCTGTTTCAGGTCATTCGTAGTCAGTACCCCAAAAACAACAGGCTTGTTGTACATCAGGCCCACATTGGTAATACCATTGGCAACGGCATTGCAGATGAAGTCAAAATGGCGGGTTTCACCCTGAATCACGCATCCCAGGCAAATAACCGCATCGATATAATCAAGCTGGGCGGCAAACTGGGCTCCCAGAGAAAGCTCGAAGCTTCCCGGAACAGTTTCGTGAATAATGTTTTTACTTTTGACGCCATGCTTCAGCAGACTGGCTTTGGCTGCGCGGAAGAGAGAGCCGGTAATCTCAGGATTCCATTCGGAAACCAGGATGGCAAAGCGCATGCCTTTGGCAGAGGGGATGTGGGATTGACTTTGATCGGATAAGTTCTTCAGTGCGGTTGCCATAACGTGTTTGTTCTATTTGTTCTCTGAAACAACGGATAAAAAGGATAAAAAAAAGTCCCGGTAAAACCGGGACTTTCTGAATGCTTAATTGATATTGCCTTTCACTTTCGCCCTGGCAATGAATTTGTCGATATCACGGCTTTCGGTGGTCTCGTTGAATTCTGTTTTTATCTTCTGATATACCTTCACAGCTTCTGCATAATTCTTTTGATCCTCATAAGCCAAGCCTGCTTTTTTGAGGTATATAGGACTGGTAAACGCATTGTTGTTTTGTGAAGCAGCCTTCAGATAATAAGTGATTGCCTCTTCGGCATTACCTTCTTCCATATAGCAGTCGCCAATAGACCCTGTTGCAATCGTTCCGACAAGCAGATCATTTCCGTCGTAATCCTGGAACTGCTTGATGGCATCTTTGTAGTTTCCTTTGGCGCGGTAGCAAATACCCAGATAATAATGGCTCAGATTACCGGAAGGAGTATTACCGTATTCATCCACCATGCGGGCAAAACCAAGAGTATCGCCATGGCCATTGATCGCCAGGTTCAAAGAATCTTTTTCAAACCATTTCTCAGCCCAGAAAACTTTGGACTGCGCCTCTTCTGCAAGAGGTTTCATGTAGAGATATTTCCAGGCAAAAAAGGCAAGGATCAGCAGCACAACAGCGCCAAGTATAATTCCAAGGCTTTTCTTGTTTTCCTGAATATAATGTTCAGTCCTGCCAAGGGCTTCCTCGACATCCAGTACTGGTTCTTCTAATTCTACGGCCATAAATGTGAATTTGCAATTAAGGTTGCAAAAATAGCTAAATTTTAGAAATGACATCTTATTTCAATATAATATCTCGGCTATTGTAAACAACTGAATGTTAACAAACTAGGCAAATTAAAGGACGATAGGCAGCCAGAGTGGCTTTCGGCATACTTTTCAGCTCACAGTCTTCACCGGCTCCGAATGGCCCGGTCTTTGCCTTCTTTGTCAATTAATTGGTTGAAAACCTCCCGGCTGCACTTGACGCCGGTATGTCTCAATACTTAACTTTACCCATGTTTCTGAAGGAACTTTCACTCATCCATTTCAAAAATTACGAAGAATGTAAACTGGAGTTCAGCTCTTCAGTGAACTGCTTTGCGGGCGATAATGGCTCGGGCAAAACCAATCTGCTCGATGCCATTCATTACCTCTCCCTCTGCAAAAGCTATTTTAACCCGATCGACAGCCAGAACATACAACACGAAGCTCCCTTTTTTGTCATCCAGGGTCTTTATTCCTCGGCGGATAAAGATGAAAACATCTATTGCGGCGTGAAACGCGGCCAGAAAAAAGTGTTTAAGCGCAACCAGAAGGAATATGAACGCCTCGCCGAACACATCGGTTCTTTTCCCATTGTCATGATCTCTCCGGCCGACTCCGAGCTGATCACGGAAGGGAGTGAAAGCCGCCGCAAATTCATCGATGGCGTTATTTCACAATACGACAGCCATTACCTTGATCAGCTGATCCGTTACAACAGAGCTCTCAGCCAGCGAAACACCCTTCTCAAACGATTTGCCGAAACAGGACGCTTCGAAAGAGAATCACTTGAAGTATGGAACATGCAGCTCATTGCTGCCGGCGAACCCATATTCGGGGAACGCAGGAATTTCATAAACGCCTTTGTTCCTCTGGTGCGGGAATATTACGAAGCTATTTCCGGAGGGAAAGAAAAGGTGGACATTGTCTATGCTTCTGATCTCAACAAGGCGTCATTTTCCGATGTTCTTGAAAATGCATTACGGCGCGACAGAGCAGTCCAGCACAGTACCGGTGGTGTACATAAAGATGATCTTGAATTCCTGATGAACGGCCATCCCCTGAAAAAGACAGGCTCCCAGGGGCAACAGAAAACCTTTCTGCTGGCCCTGAGGCTTGCACAGTTCGAGTTCATGCGTCTCAAACACCCGCAACACCTGCCCCCGATACTCATGCTGGACGATATTCACGACAAGCTTGATGAAGCCCGGGTAAAGAAACTCATGAACATGATCTGTGATACACGGTTCGGCCAGGTCTTCATCACCGATACACATACACTCCGGCTGCCGGCTGTTTTCCGGAACCTGGGAAAAGAATGCCGCCTTTTCCATGTTGAAAACGGGAAAGCGCAGCTCATTGAAACAGATGAATTGCTTATCACACCATCCTGATATACTAACACAAAAAAACAATCGTTTAACAAAAACCACAATCCATGATGCGACCCCTACTTTATACATTCCTGCTCATTGCCGGCTGCGCCTCCTTCTCACATGCGCAAAGTGTCACCGACTTCACCATGCTGGGCGATCAGAAAATGAAAGCCAAGGATTACAACGGTGCACTGGCCGAATATACTTCGGCTGTGAAGCTCAATGAAACCGCTGCCGGTGAATACCTCGCCAAAAAAGAGAAGTACAGCAAAATGACAACCTATGAAATAGCGCTGGCCGATAACGGACGTGTGCAGGAACCAAAGCCCGACTGGGCCAGGGCCTATTACAGCAAAGGCTTGTGTGAGAAAGAACTCAAAAACAATACTGAAGCGCTCAAGGATTTCGAAGCGGCAGTCGGACTCAATCCGCAGCTTGGAGAAGCATTTTACGAACGGGCCATGTTAAAATACAGCGCGGAGGATAAAGACAGCAAATGCATGGATCTCCGCATGGCTGCTGATCTGGGCTGTGCCAAAGCACGCATCGCTTACGAGGATAACTTCTGCTGGAACAACAGCCTGAACCATTATAAGGAAGGAATAACCAAGCTCAATATCAAGAGCTACGAGGCAGCCCTGACAGAATTCGATCTCGCCATCCGGATCAACCCGGATTCGTCCACTGCCTATGTCAAACGCGGACAGTGTTATCTAGGTCTTCAAAAATTTGATGAAGCC
>DASYGQ010000291.1:0-3106 GCA_035999585.1 Bacteroidia bacterium
CGTGCCAGTTCCGGAAACTTCAGGGAAGCCAGCTTATAGGCACCGAAGAGAATGGCGGTAAAGAAAAGATCGCCCATCACGGTATTCATCAGGGCACTTCCAAACAAGTCATGATTGTAGAAAGGGATGCCGGCTGCATAACAGCTGAGTAATCCGGCAAAGTTATGCCCGTATTCAGCGGCGCCGAGCCATACTGCAAAATTGGTGACCAGGAAGAAGGTAAGCGATGAGGCAAGGGATCCACAGATGATGGATGAAAGGCTGAATCGTTTGCGAACAAGAAAACCGATGCAAACGATCAGTGCAAAGCTTCCGTAAACGGCCCACATCGTGGAATGGAAACCGGTACCACGGCTCAGTTGCAAAATCACATCACTCAGAAGCATGGCGCTCAGAGGCATTGCAAAAGCAAGCCACCGGCGCTGAAATCCCGCTCCCGCAAATAAGGCCATGGCTCCGATTGGAGTAAAGTTGAAGGGGTGAGGTATGAGGCGGCTGAGTGCGGCGCACAAAACGGCAAGGCTTAAGAAGAAAAAGGCCTGATTCGGCTGAGTGGTTTGCTTATTCATTGACGGAGGATTGAATGGGTTTATCTGAATCAGTTTTTACGGTCGAAATATATTTTCTGAATATTTTTTTTCTTTCTCCACCAGTGATCCTGCTTTACATAATCGCGTTTGATATCTTCACTGGGTTTATGCTTTGAATGCAGGTAAGGATTATAAGCCTCCCTCCATCGGTGATGGCAGGAAGCGAAAGCAATCAAAATAAACAAGCTCGTGATGAAGGCTTTCATGTCCCTGAAATGATGCCTGTAAAGGTAGCAAAATTCTTTCGTTTTTCCCGTCAGCGTACCTGTGTAAACTCCTGCGTTACAAGATAGGGCAGGGGAGTTGCGTTCTGCCCGGTAATCGTTGAATTCAAAAGGCAATAAAAATTATAAAAAAGCATGTAGTCGAGTCCGTTGTAATTTCCCCGAAAACCTTCCTTTCCCTGAAGCTGATTGGGCGGATGGTCATAGAACCGGCCGGATGAGCCGGCCCATCCTCCCGGAGCGCAATCACCCGGACCATGATAGTATGGGCCTTCAAAAGGTGCGCTGTTCAGAATGCGCTGAAAGGCGGTGGAATCGCTTTGGAGATTCATGCCGCTTGCAGGGTGAAGCAGGGCATAGAGGGAGGTGTAAAATAAATCCCATCCGTAGTCATTGGCTGCATACAATCCCGGAATGCCCGAAGTAGGGTAGGACCCTGTTTTGCGGATACGGTCGCTTGTTTTTTTTCCTGGCTTGTTGCTGTTCCAGGAGTCACCCATGGCGCTGAGTTCCAAACCGAACAACAGATCATCCGGATGAAGCCTGGTGAAGAACGGCCAGTTATAAATGCTTTTCCAGTAAAGATGTGTCAAACCGGAGCCGAATGTATCATAGTTTTTTCCGGTAATGGCTTTTCCTGCCTGGGCGAAACCAAAGGCATTGAAGACCGCATTTCCTCCTTTTCCATTGGAGATGCGCCTGCCCCCTGGTACATGCAGTGTCCAGGCTGACCCGCCGAAAGGGGCGTCATGCAGGTAGTGCATCACCCGTTCTGTAATAGCTATAGCCGATGTGCGGAAGGAGTAAACACGTCTTCTTCCGGTTAGCTGATCCAGGAAAGCAGTGCTGTCGGGTGCGAAATGGACGCAAAGGGAAAGTCCCATGAGCAAGCAGGCGAGATGATCCTGACTGCAGGTATTGTTGAGGCAGTTGGCGGCATTGAGGGGACTTTCCACATAATCTACCGGATTGTTTCTTCGGGTCAGTTTTCCGGTCAGGGGTTCTTTTGCAGGACTGAGACTGTTCAGTTCACGGGAGTAACGCTGGCAAAAATCGGCAGGTACATCGCATTCGAGCAGAAAGCCATTGAGTGGCTGTTGGGCATCTTGAATGCCCCATAGCGGTTCAGCAGCAGCATCGAGGCGGTTGACCGCTTCGAGAGCATAATAAAGTTCGGTGAGGCTCCTGTCTGTCTGTTGGCCGTTACCATGCAGCAATGTATATTCTGTGGCGAGCACCGCAATGTAATACCCCAGGTAAACAGGAGCATCCCCGAAATGCAGGCCGCTGCCATCCCAGAGGTTGCGCACGCCAGCCGGAATACTTTGTCCGGCATCAGGCCCCACCACCATGAAATCGTGTACAAGCCGTTCCCTGTAGTGCCAGTATTTGCTTCGGTTGACTTCTGGGTTCTGAGCGTGAGATTCAAGAGGATACTGTGAGGTCAGGCTCACAAAAAAGAGGATGAAGACAAAAACCTGACGTGTCATAGAAAGCGAATTGGAATTTAGGGGGATATGCAAAACACCTGCCAAAGGCTGATTATAAATGAAAAACGGGCCTTTGATAGAGGCCCGTTTGATTTATTTTTTGTTTTTCTGCTGCATCCTTTCGTAACGATCGAGGAATTCTTCAAGCTGATCGGTTTCAAGCCTTTTGGCAATGATCTTCTTGTGTTCATCCAGAAGGTAAATAACAGGCGTGCTGTAGATATCATACACGTGTTTGTAATGGTTTTTGTTGAAAGCATCCACTACGTTGATCCAGGTCAGTTGCTTTTCGCGGATGTATTTCCTCCAGGGCTCCAGTTCCGATACGCATCCAATAGCATAGATTTTGATCTGGTGTTTGCTTTGTATTTTCTTATAGAATTCAAGCAGCTTGGGTGTTTCTTTCTGGCAATGCCCGCAATCCGGATCCCAGAAATATAGAATGATGTATTTTGCCTGGATAGAGTGGAGGGCATAGGTATTGAAATTGGGAGTGAGACCCACAAGGGTGTCCTGCATGATCAGGTTCGGAGCTGTTTTTCCAATGAGGATGGAGTCAAGCTGGCTGGCGCGGGCTACAATCTTCTTGTTCTGTTCCGGAGACACCCAATAGGCTTTTCCCGTTTTGTAATAGGTAAATGCTTCGTGAACGAAGACCGCATCAAAGCCCATGACTTTTGACTGTTCATAGGTCACCGTGAGGTAAAACACACAATACTTGAAGGTTTCCTTGTTGGAGCCGGCTTTGGCAACAATCCAATCGCCCTCCTTAATAATGGAGTCGGCAATTGGCAATACCATA
>DASYGQ010000307.1:0-4337 GCA_035999585.1 Bacteroidia bacterium
AGTATTCGGATCGCCAAAAGCAATACCGTTGTTTTTATCATAGAAATAAACAAAATCAGGAAACGAGCTTACGTTAAATGCAGCCGTCGTTTGGTTTGTCCAGGTTACGCCGCCGTTTGTTGTATAATAAATTCCGCCACCGGTGGTTGTGTTATTACCATACATACAAGCCCATGCTGTATCCTGGCCAATAGCGCAAATATTTGAAATGGTATTTGCGGAAGGCATTGCTGGTACAGTTTTGATGCTGTCCGCAAGCCATGTTGTTCCTCCGTTGATCGTTCTGGAAAAATCATGAGAGGCCTTTCCTGAGCCTGCACCATTGTATGTGGATACCCAGATAGTATTCGCGTTTATAATAGAAATATTGCGGATACCTCTAGATGCTGTTGTGAATGCCGTGTTTTCAGTCACCCACTGTGCATTCACACAGATAGAAGAAGTGATAAACATGGCAAGAAAAAGTAGATTTTTTTTCATGTAGTTTGGTTTTGGAGATTGATGTCTAATAATTTGAATTGGATCAAAGATAAAAATTTTTGAATAGCTTTTTGCTAAATTATTTTTAGTGAAATTTCAGCAATTTTGAGCGCTATAATCATGTATTTTAGCCATGTAATGACAGTTCCTGGCGAATATTTTAGTTGACGAAAAGACAGTAGTGTATATTGGGCTGTAATGACATCAATTAACATTTGAAACAAATAACATGAAAAGATCATCAACGGCGCTGTGGCTTGGAAGCGGAAAAGAAGGGAAAGGGGAATTAACTTCTCAAAGTACAATTCTCAATAAAACCCCGTACTCTTTCAAATCACGATTTGAAGAAGGTATCGGAACAAACCCTGAGGAATTGATTGCGGCAGCTCATGCAGGCTGCTTCAGCATGAAGCTCAGTTTTGTTTTGGGAGAGGCCGGCTTTACACCAACCTCTATTCAAACAAGTGCCGCAATTTCTCTTGAAAGTGGTGTTATTAACGCGTCTCACCTTATAGTAAAAGCAACAGTTCCCGGGATTACCGAAGAAATGTTTCAAAAATGCGCCCTGGAAGCAAAAACCAATTGCCCTGTTTCCAAACTGCTTAATACTACCATTACGATGGAGGCATCGTTATTGAAATAGAATCCATTTCTTACTGCAATTACAATGAATCAGGCCACTCGTGAAATTTGAGTGTAGGGAAGCTTTGTCATGGACTGAACATTGATGGTGGGGTAACCAAACTCTTCGACCACGACGCCTTTTATGCAGTAACAGCCATTTCCCGAAAAAGGGAAACGGTGCGCGACTTCCGGAAAGTGGGTGGTATCAAAAAACAAACCTTCGCGGTCAAGAAAGGTTCCGAAATACATATTATCCCCATACTTTGTACGTGTGTTTTTGGTTGTAACCAGATAACCAATAATAGTTATTTCTTTTCCAACATAAGTGATCAGATCTTTTAGGCAGATGCTTTCTGCTGACGATAAAGACTGATCCAGAAGATGAAATGGCAATTGTAGCGGAAATCCAAGAATTTCAATTTCATCAAGCGTATCATCAAACTCATTACTACAGAGGTCAGGCAAGGTGAATTTTCTGGAAGGCTCTCCGAACAATCCCCGGCTTGGAACAGTCTGGCGTTGCCGGCCAAGAATCATATGCACTTCCCAAAGCAGGCTTTTCTTTGTTTTACCGGTAAACCGGAATGTCCCTATACGGATTAGAATACGTAAAAAGTCCAAGGAAATCGTTACCCTTTTTGTGAAGTCCTCCAGACTGGCGAAAAGTCCTCCTGAAGTTCGCTCTTTAATCACGTTTGTTATTACTGATTCCTCAATGGTCCCCAGATGAATAAAACCGAGATAAATAATATCCCCCTCAATGGAAGTAAGATACATGCTTTGATTGATGCAAGGAGGAAGGACAGTCGCCCCGCTCATACGAGCTTCATGAATATAGTACTCGGTTCTGTAAAAGCCGCCAAAATTATTAATGACCCCTACCATAAACTCTTTTGGAAAATAGGCTTTTAAATACAAGCTCTGAAAGCTTTCCACCGCATAGGAAGCGGAATGTCCTTTGGAAAAAGAATATCCCGCAAAACTTTCAATTTGTCGCCAAACTTCCAATGTCACAGCAGGGTCATAACCGAAGGCAGCACAATTCGAAAAGAATTTTTCTTTCGCTCTCTGAAATTCCTCGCGTCCCCGGAATTTACCTGACATACCTCTTCGCAGCACATCGGATTCTGCCAAACTTAACCCCGCAAAATAATGCGCGACTTTAATGACATCTTCCTGATAAACCATGATCCCAAATGTTTCACTCATGAGTTTCCCTATCTTTTCATGAACATATTCTCTTCGCGAAGGATCGCGAAAACGGAGGATATACTCCCGCATCATTCCCGAACTTGCAACGCCGGGCCTGATGATGGAGCTGGCTGCTACCAGATCCAGATAAGAACTGGCCTCAAGCTTTTTTAACAGCATACGCATGGCGGGACTTTCCACGTAAAAGCATCCCATCGTATGGCTTGTACGGAGCAAATCCTTTATTTTCTCATCAGCTTTGAATTTTTTCAAGTCATGAATGTCGATTTCTATTCCCTGGTTCTGTTTTACAATCTCGATCGTGTCTTTGATGTGCCCCAGGCCACGCTGACTGAGGATATCAAATTTATATAAACCTAAATCCTCGGCTTCAATCATGCTGAACTGAACGAGAGGAAACCCCTTGGGCGGGATTGTCAACGCGGAATAATAGGTCAGCGGTTTTTCTGAAATGAGAATGCCACCGGCATGTATGCTGAGGTGGTTTGGAAAATCATGGAGATAATGGCTGTATTTGTATATGAGCTCGGCAATGTGATCTGGAGTGGATGGGTTCTTGCGTTCGCTAACCAGAGCATCAATTTCCTCCTTAGGTAAACCAAAAACTTTACCAAGCTCACGAAGTACGGATTTTTGTTGAAACGTGTTGTATGTCGCTAGCAATGCAACATGACCACATTCATATTTATCGAAAATATGCCGAATAACATCGTTTCTGTCCTTCCAGGAAAAATCAATGTCAAAATCCGGAGGATTGACCCTGTAGGGATTGATAAACCGTTCAAAATAAAGATCAAGATCAATAGGGTCCACATTTGTAATGCCCAGACAATAAGCAACAATGCTATTGGCTCCGCTCCCCCTGCCCACACAAAAATAATTTTTACTGCGAGCGTAATGCACAATATCGTGGTTGATGAGAAAATAGGAAACGAAATCCATACTTCGGATAAGAGCAAGCTCCTTCTCCAAACGTATTTGAACTACTTCGCTTGACTCACCATATCTGTGTCTGAGTCCTTCAATACTTAGGTGAAGCAACTCTTCATAATCGCGGTCAGGGTTCCCGGTAAATGTTCTTTTGTTTTTATGTGTTCCGAATTCAAAATCAATAGTGCAGGATTGAATTAAAGCGCGCGTATTTTCAAGGAGCTCGGGAAAACGCTCATACAAACTGGCCAGATCGGCTTCGTTATACATAACATCTTGTTCCTTTCCCTGTTCTGAAACCGCAAGCTTGCTTAGCAAAGTGTTGTTGCCAATGGCGCGGAGCAGGCGATGGGCATTGAAATCTTTCTTGTGCCGGAACGATACGGAAGGAACAGCCAGAAGTTTTGAAATATACTTTCCCCAGTTGCCGAATAAAAGTTTGTTTAATTGTTCCGGCTTAACTCCGATAAACTCATTCTCGCTTAATGTTTCCGGTCCAATCGTGCCTAATGGATAGATGATGGAAGCATGGAGAAACAAGGGTGGTTTCTCCGGAACATTGGCTTTCCCGGAGGACAGGCAAGTGCTCATAAAGTTATTCAACTCCGCAAAGCCTTCATTATTATGTGCAATTCCGATGTATAACTGACGTACTCCTATCCGGAAATCAATTCCTACCAGTGGCCGAACTCCGTATTTGGATGCTTGCTGCACAAAGCTCAGGCAGCCGGAGGTATTATTGATATCTGTCAGAACAAGTGAAGATATACCTTTGCTTTTTGCTTCCTGCAATAAGCCCTCCGGACTCATAGTGCCATAATGAAAACTAAAATAACTGTGGCAATTCAGGTACATACATAATTATAGATTAGCAAGAGCTCATTGTGGAGTGCGTGAAATTCCATTGAAAGGATTAAAAGTTCTCATTTTATAATCTCCGCCTACAGCTCGCTTTACGGAGTCGTCACCAAAACGGATTCGGAGCTTGTCCATTGTCTGATAAAGCCGAATCATTTCTTCGGAATCATCAAAAAGGTTAATCTGGTACGATCCGCCGACAAGGTGACTGAAACGGACTCCGACGAGCCTTA
>DASYGQ010000356.1:0-7647 GCA_035999585.1 Bacteroidia bacterium
ATTGTCAGGCAGGTGATAACCCTGAGGAATCAAGGCACTATTTCCGACAAAACTGTTGTTACCAATCACCGTTTCTTCCAGTATTAGCTGCTGCCCTCTGACATCCGCTTCTCCCAGTTGAACGGCATCAGCAATAAAGGCTCCTTTTCCTATTTTCAATAAAGGGTGTGTTACGCTTGCTGCGGTGCTGATCTCTGCCCCTTTACCAACCTTCGCTCCAAGCAATCTGAAAAAAGAAGACACATACACCGTCGCATATACCGGATGAAGAACAATGAGTGAAAGTGACATGAACTGATCGGCCAGCCATTTGCACACGTATGTTGCACTATGCACCGGGTATCGGCCCGGTTTGATATTTCTCATAAGGAGTCTTGAAAAAACAACGGTCATGAGAATAAACATTAATTGATAAGCGAGGGTAACCAGCGGCATGTAAACCATGTACCGGAAGTCGTAATCTGCAGCATTGTTATCCAACTCGTTAATGATATAGATCACCGGGAACAAGGGCAAGAGAATGGCAAAAGGGAAAATGGCCAATAAAAAAGTGTACAGCACATAATGGCCTCTTCTTTGTGAATCAGTTACCTCCAGTGGCTTCGGAAGGTTTTCTATAGGAACTGTTTTGATTTTCTGAGCAGGGCTTCCGCTCCAGATTTCCCCGTTGCCAATGACTTTCCCTTCCTGCAAAAAACTTTGGTCCTGCAATTCGCCCCAGGCTTCCATACTGGCACCTCCGGCAATGACTGCACTGGTACCGATATAACTGTGATCTCCGATACTGATCTTCCGGATCCTCATCATTCCTCCCGACACGGTTACATTGTTAAACAATACCTGCGAACTGATGCTCACATCATTGCCAATGGTCACAAGATCTTCCGCTCCGATGCGGATGGCGCTAAGCTGGGCATCCTTTGCCACCTTCGCTCCCATCAGTCGCAGGTAAACCGGATAAACCGGAGTGCCATTCAAAAACTGGATGGGAACAAGTTCCTGCACAGCTTTCGCAAACCAAAGTCTGAAATAATAAGAGCCCCACAAAGGGTAATCACCTTCTTTGATTTTTCCAATGACGAGCCATTTGGTCAGAATTCCTAAAAAAGTGAACACCGGCGGGATGCATAAGAAAAGAAGAAAAGCCGCAAGTATCGCATAGGCATGACTCTCAGTCCGCTGCTGTATATAATAATAACCCAGGTACGGAAAGAAAACCTGTCCGGCAAAAAGAGCAAAGACAAACATGAGTGCAACGGATTGTGCAATCCAGCAGCTGATATAACGATAAGCCGGAATTTTACGGAATCCTTCCTTTCTTTTTTTCTGTTCTCCTGTCGCAGCAGTCGCCCAGTGATCTGTAAGTGCCTTCAGTGGACGGTGCTGATAAACATCACGAAGGGATGCAGAAGGCACGCCACCTTCTTTGCGCAGGCGGGAAACAAATGAAGCAGCAAGTAATGAATGCCCGCCAAGATCATTGAAAAAATCCATGGCCGGGTCAATCGGTCGTCCCGGAAATATTTTATTTAGAACCGCCATGACCCTTTCCGATATGGGAGCCCCCGGATCAACAGGTGATTCATCCGTCTTTTCTTTTGAAGACGCAGAAGCCAGAAAGGCTTCCGGAACAGGAAGCTTTTTCCGGTTTATTTTACCGCTCGGAAGTCGCGGCATTTCTTTCAGACTTACAATCACTCCGGGAACCATATAAGGAGGGAGCACCTTGGCAAGCTCATGCCGGAGCAATGTTTCATCCGCTTGATTCCCCTGACCGGAAACCACAAAGCCAACCAGTTCGTCATACCCGTTGCTGTCCTTCATCACAGCCACAGCGGCTGCCAGTATTCCATGCTGCTGGCTCAACTGGCTTTCAATTTCACCAAGCTCAATCCGATAACCTCTGATTTTCACCTGATCATCAAAACGCCCCTGAAATTCAATGCTACCATCGGCATGGATAATAGCTGCATCACCCGAACGGTAAAGCTTCTTGCCAGGCAGTATTTTAAGCTTTTCGGGGATGTCTACAAATTTTTGGCTGCTTAGTTCCGGCAGGTTGATATATCCTTTGCCAACACCGGGGCCAGTGATGATTAGTTCTCCGCTTTCTCCGCATGGCATCAGGTTCAGCTGCTCATCCACAATGGCGAGATTGTAATTGGGCAGCGGTTTTCCGATTGAAATTGCATCTCCTGGTTTCAGGGCCACCATCGCGGCAGTTACCGTTGTCTCAGTAGGTCCATAGCTGTTGAAGAAGAGTCTGCCCGGCTTGCTCCACCTTGACAATACAGCCTTTGTGCATGCTTCGCCTCCTGCATTGACAAGGCGAAGCGAAGGAATATCGTCATCTATAACAGCCAGCAAACTTGGCACGGCATGCAAAACAGTAATTCGATTCTTTCTTAGAAAATCCGGGAGTTCATCCATCGCTTTCGCGGTAGTGGCATCTGCAATGAACAAAGTGGCCCCTGCAAAATAGCTGATCCAGGTTTCTTCACACCACATGTCAAAGGATACGGAAAAACCTTGGTATACTCTGTCGTCCGCTCGAATCTCCAATACAGATTGCTCTGCCCGAACAAAATGACATATCTGAGCCTGCGTTATTGGTATCCCTTTCGGCTTGCCCGTACTTCCGGAGGTGTACAAAATATAAGCAATATCTGATCCCTTTCTTGCAACCTTGGTTGTTGAATTTGGAGTTGCATACGACCTCGGCGGGACCGAGAGTAACTGAAGTGATGATTCCAACAGCGATTTACTGAAACAAGCCGCCGCTCCACATTCCATCATGATTGCCTCGACACGCTCACGGGGCATTTCAGAATCAACCGGGACATACCCGGCACCTGCTTTAATGACAGCAAGTATTGCCACATGCAATTCAATTCCCCGCGGCCACCATATCCCAACCAAAGTCCCGGGTTGAATACCCTTCTCCAGCAAGCTTTGCGCCAGGCTATCACTCCAGGCATCAAGTTCCTTGTAGGTGACTTGGTCCTCTCCGCATACAAGAGCGAGTTTATCGGGAGCTCTTAAACTGCTTTCTCTGAAAATATCAGTCAGCGTTTCCTCCTTCAGATAATCCGGCCTTGCTTCACCCAATAAAATACCTGGTAATGTCATAGAATATGTTCACATACAGGATAACTGCAATTCCGGATTCCGGTGCTGCTTTGCTGTCCTGCACTATCATTCATTAAAAGCATCTGTTGTAAAAAAAGCCTGTTTCTTAGGGTCTTGCCAAAAATACATCCATATCGAATCCAAAGAAATTGAATGATTTTCAGAAGATTCTTTACTTTGCGTAATATTTGTTTCGTAAAAATGCTGAAAAAAAAGGAATTGCTCCCTATTTCGGGTAGAAAGATTCACACATGACAAACCATTCCGATTCTGCTTATGTATACTACACCTTTGTCAGTGAAAAGCTTCCTTACAGCACATACATGGAACGGCTTAACAGGCTCCCCGAACAAATCGTCTCACGCATTCAGGCGTACGAAAATCAGGAAGACCGCCAACTTCGGCTTTCCGGAAAAGAACTGCTAGGGGATCTGCTGGTAGATCTTCAGCCTGAAAATCCAGCCAGCCTGAAAAATCTTTTTTATTCTGCAGGAAACAGGCCTGCGCTTCCGGCAAAAATTGATTTCAACATAAGTCACTCCGGCAAGCTGGCTGCCTGTGGCGCAACTCTCCTGGGACATATCGGCCTGGATGTTGAAATGATCAGGCCTATCCATCTGGCCGATTACCAAACTTATTTTTCTTCAAAGGAATGGGAAACAATTCTGACTGCACACGACACCACACAAGCATTTTATCATTTCTGGACTCGCAAGGAAGCTCTGTTGAAAGCCCTTGGCTCAGGTATGCTCAGCGATCTCAGTCTGTTTGATACATGCTCCCATGAGGTTGACATCCGGGGATCAAAATATTTCCTGCACACGCTTCCTGTCGACCCTGATTACATAGTCCATGCAGCAATAAACCACATCGGGAAAATAGTTCTGAAGGAAAAAACATTCTGATCACCGTCACATTACCTTCATCCGCCGAATTGACACGTGAATAGAAAACAAGTGTAGGGCATAAATGCGTAGATTTAGCCATGTCTAAACAAAGAGAAGGCTACTTATTGGCGAATACCGGCTTTTCTCAAAAAATTGCCGCAGCGGCGGGCCGGGTAAGATTTGTATTGCTCAGCCGCTTACTTCTGTTTATTGCCGTCCTGTGGGCGTTTATCTATTTTGTCAATTCCACACCTCTCCTTGCTTTTTCAGCGGTGCTTGTCACCGTGATTTTATTCCTGATACTTATGCGGTTTGAAACGAATACCACCCGAAAGATAAATTACCTTCGGAACCGTATCCGGATCAACGAAAAAGAAATCGATTTGCTGAATCAGCAATATCAAAAGTTCAATGAAGGCGCTGAATTTTTGGATCGCCAGCACCCTTTTGCCGCGGATCTCGACCTTTTTGGCAAACGTTCCATTTTTCAACTGCTGAATCGCACAGCCACCTATACAGGCAAACAAAAACTGGCAGGACTACTGCTCGACCCCCTGCTGGACAAAAAAGAGATCAATGCAAGACAAAATGCAGTCCGGGAATTAAGCGGAAAGCCGGAGTGGTACCAGCACTTTCTGGCGCAGGGCCTTGAAAAAAAAGAGCAAGCTCATGACAAGGAAATAATCACAAAGTGGTTGCAGGAAAAAAATCATTTTTCCGGCCTTTTTTATTCCATCTTGTCTTACACGCTTCCGATCCTGTCCCTAAGTTCTCTTGCATTGTACATGAGCGGTATGACAGGATATAGTCCGTTTGTAGTTTGTAGCATCCTTCAATTTCTGGCTCTGCTTCCTCAGGTAAAAAATGTCAATTCGACACATCAGCAATTCAGCCGTAAATTTGATACGATTGAAAAATACCGTTCGCTTATTGAAATCATTGAAACAGCTCAGTTCGAATCTCCGGCACTTGTGGCTCTCCAGGCCCGACTGAAGGAAAACAAGATACCGGCGAGCCAGCTGACACACAAATTGAAACGCCTTTCTGATGCTCTGGACCTTCGGCAAAATCTGATTCTGACGATTCTGCTGAACGGCATACTTCTTTGGGATATCAATGTCATGAAACGCGTTGAAAGCTGGCGGTTCCGGTACAGAGAACATTTTTTTTCATGGATCGATATCATCGGCAGTTTCGATGCGTATATCAGTCTCGCTGCCTACGCTTTCAACAACCCCGCTTATTCGTTTCCTAAAATCAATGAAACGGGCTTTATGATTGAAGCGGAGGAAACAGGGCACCCGCTCATCGATCCGAAAAAACTCGTGAAAAATAATTACAGGCTGGATGGGCTTGCCAAAGTAGATCTTCTGACCGGGGCAAACATGGCCGGCAAAAGCACTTTCCTGCGAACAATCGGAGTGAATCTGGTGCTGGCCATGACCGGTGCACCGGTTTGTGCCAAAGAATTCCGGTTCAGTCCGCTAAGGCTTTTTACGAGTCTTCGCACAAACGACTCACTGCAGGAGAACGAATCCTTTTTTTATGCGGAGCTCAAACGTCTGCACATACTCATTGAGTCTTACAGGCAAGGCATACCCGTTTTCTTTCTCCTGGATGAGATATTGAAAGGAACTAATTCGAAAGATCAGCATACAGGCTCGGTCGCGCTTATACGTAAAATCCTGCTTCTTAATGGCACCGGCATAATAGCCACCCATGATGTGGCACTCTCCGCTTTAAGCCAGGAATTCCCTGGTCAGGTTCGTAATCTTTGCTTTGAAATTCTGATTGAGGGCGACAAACTGGTATTCGACTACACCATACGTGAAGGCGTCTGCCGGACCATGAATGCTTCTTTTTTACTTAAAAAAATGGGCATCACAGATTGACAAAATGAGTATTTTAGATTTTCTTTCGGACAATAGGCACTATTGAGTATGAATGTTATCATAAAGCGGTTTCCGGCAATTACCTGGTGTTACATCGTCCTTGTCATTGCATACATCTGCAGCCTGGTTTTCAAGAATTACTTCTCCCTTGATGAGCCCAACATTTCCTGGGACATTCAGAAAGGACTTAGCGACACCACATTCCGAACCAAATATATTTCAGAAGGCCGCCCCTTTGACGGATTGATTACCATTGCTTGCCAAACGCTGCTGAATACGCTCGATAACCTCAAATACATGCGGATATGCACTGTTCTTCTTACATTTCTTTTCTGCACGCAGCTTTTTCTTTATCTGAAAAAGAACGGCGCCGGTAGCGAATTTTCATTTCTGGCATCTCTCCTTATTTTCACACTTCCCGGCTTCTCTGTTTTTATCAGTTGGGCCGAATGCCTTTCTCTTCTGGTGTCGCTTCTCGTGTCGTTCCTGGCTGGTAGCCTTGCCGTCCAAGCTCTGAGTAAATATTTAAACAAACCCTCTGAGCATCCCAAAAGAGACTCCCTTTACCTGGCAAGTGCGGTTCTGCTCCAGGTTATCTCCATGCTCGATTATCAGAGCCTTGCGTTGGCCTTCGTTCTTCCCGCCTTTATTACACTTCTGTTTGACAACTCCACTCCTTCCCGTAACCGGTTTCACTTCCTCCTCTACTTTTCGTTTGTATTCTTTCTAAGTATTGGACTATACTATAAGGTTTATATGAGTTTACTTGATCACTATCATATGGGTATGGTGAGTCGGGGCAAAATGGGTGAACACCCGCTTCAGAAATTGATATGGTTTAAAGGCATTTTGGTTGAAGCAAGCAAACTGCATTTGCTCCTGTTCAAGAATAATTTCATTTCATACATATTCAGCATGGTCATTGCAGCAACAGTTCTCAGGGACTTGCTCCGGAAAAAATTCATGGATTTGTTCTTTCTCCTTGTCTTCATCATTTTTGTGTTTTTCCCTCACCTCATCATCCAGGAAAGCTGGGGGGCATCGCGCAATTTCACCCTTATTGAAGTGATCCTCGTTTTGTACCTGATGATCCGGTTGTCGGAACTGATACCCATCCGCTCCGCAGTCGTTGCAGGACTTTGCGGCTTTATTTTTATTGGCCTCATGGCATTCAATATATCGGTAGGCTGGGTAAAACCGCAGGTGCAGGATGCTGACAGGCTTCGAACCTTTGTGCAAACACTTCCTGCGTTAGGAGGTAATGATTTTGCAATTGTGGTAATCCCGCCTGTCTGGGATCTTCATGAGAAAACCTCTCCTCTGAAAGTATACTACGACGAATTCAACGACCCTCTTTTTCTGAGGCGCTGGCCCATTGAACCAGGCATCAAAATGCTTTATCTGCAACAACATCCAGGTCTTCCTGCAACCGAAATTGAAAAGCATATCCATGTAAAAATAATTCCAGCGCTCAATGACTCCATTCTTCTTCAATCAGGAACATTATATCATCTTGATTTGAATAATTAAGCTCAGCGTTCCTCTCCATCTACTATCTGACGAATTGTCCTCTTTTTGCGTCGTTCCGTGCACTGAACGACACCAACGGGACTCAGAAAGCCGCCATCAGGACTCAGGATGCCGCAATCAGAGTTCTGATTGCAGCAAACAGAGTCCATTTTGCAGCAAACGGAACTCCGTTTGACGCTTTCAGAACTTCGTTTGACACAACCGGAGTT
>DASYGQ010000398.1:0-5453 GCA_035999585.1 Bacteroidia bacterium
TTTGTATTTTCTAAACACACATAAACCATTTATACATGGCATCTTTATTTTCCAAAATAATTGCGGGAGAAATCCCATCCTTCAAAATCGCTGAAAGCGAAACCTGTTATGCCTTCCTGGATATATTTCCCCTTGTAAAAGGGCATACACTGGTTGTCCCCAAGAAAGAAGTGGATTATCTTTTTGATCTGGAAGATGATCTTTTGTCTGAACTGCACGTTTTCTCAAAAAAAGTCGCCAATGCCATACGCCTTTCTATTCCCTGCAAGCGGGTAGGGGTGGTGGTGCTGGGCCTGGAAGTTCCGCATGCACATATCCATCTCATTCCCCTCAATACAGAGGGCGACATTAATTTCTCAAGACCCAAGCTGAAACTGGAGAAAGAAGAGATGCAGAAAATTGCAGAATCAATCCGTAAAAACATGGCCTGAAAGAAGACTGCAGGAATGCCAGCCTCAGAGTTTTCTTTGCGGGTTTTCACCGAGAAAAGCTTTCCAGCCCGAAAATGTTTTTCCTGCTTCGGGTTTGCCATTTTGAAAATAATGGCACATGGCTGCTGCCAATCCGTCGGTCGCATCCAGGTATTTGGGCATGTCTTTAATCATGAGAAGGCTTTTTAGCATGGATGCCACTTGTTCTTTGGATGCATTCCCATTGCCTGTAATCGACATCTTGATTTTCTTGGGAGAATATTCGAAAATGGGAATGTTGCGATAAAGGGCTGCTGCGATAGCCACCCCCTGGGCCCGGCCCAGCTTGAGCATGCTTTGTACATTTTTACCAAAGAAGGGCGCTTCCAGAGAGACCTCATCGGGTTTGTATTCATCGATCAGGGTAAGAGTGCGTTCAAAAATGGTTTTCAGTTTGAGAGGATGGTCATCCAGTTTTTGCATGTCGAGCACGCCGAGGGTCACAAGCCGGGCTTTGCTTTTCACGATGTGAATAACACCATAGCCCATGATATTGGTGCCCGGGTCAATTCCTAGTATCACTTTATCCGTATTCTTCAATGCCTTGTTGATTATATACCTGCAAACAGTGTCATGAAAACCATGTTCTTTCGGTATATTTCGTGCTGTTAATTATGAAAAGCATTCCACACCCCTTCCTTCGTAAGCTCAGCTGGTTTATAAAGATAGCAATAGTAATTGCTGCGGCTTTTTATATTTATCAAAAAATAGCCCGCAGAAGCGACCTCAGCCTCTTTATGGAACATTTCAATGAATCCCTCAGGAATCATGTTTGCCTGTTTCTTGGAGTTTTCATCATGCTGTTTGTCAACTGGGGTCTTGAAGCCTGGAAGTGGAAGCTATTGGTGAGCCATCTTTATCCCATTTCTTTTGGACGAGCTTGCCGGGCGGTGCTTGCCGGTGTAACCACAGGAATCTTTACCCCTAACCGGGCAGGTGAATTTGGAGGCAGAGTTTTTGATCTGCCGCGGGATATACGTGTACAGGCGGCTCTTCTTTCATTTACGGGAGGTTTTGTACAGCTTGGCGTTACTGTTGTAGCCGCTTTACCTGCTGTTTTCATATGCAGCTCTTGTGATGTTTTTATGCGCAGCCATTTGTGGCTAAGCCTTATTCTGATATCCGGATTAATAATAACAATGATCGTTTTATGGCTGCTGAAGGAACGAATTGCTCCAAGGGCAACAGAATATTTCCGCCTTTTTCAATCTTATTCTGCGCTGCATTGGATGAAGATCGCTTCCATTTCTGTTTTGCGCTATCTTGTTTTCAGTACCCAGTTTTTTCTTCTGCTTTACGCTTTTGGAATCAGGGCGGAAATTCCGGAAGTTTTTTCCGCGATCGCACTCACATTTTTTGCCACCACCGTCATTCCCACCTTTGCATTGTCTGAGATAGGGATCAGAGGGTCGGTATCCGTCATTTTTCTGGGTATGTATTCCACAGATACAGCTGCGATACTGGCGTCCTCTTTCCTTTTGTGGATCATCAATATTGCATTGCCTGCTCTGACCGGGATTGTTTTCGTGCTTCAATTGGACTCCATAACCAAAGCAAAGAAATGAACACTGAGCTGCATCTTGTTTTTTGGGCTGGCTCCTTTTTCTGTGTGCTTGTATTTTCGCTCTATCTGATTCTACAGATAGTTTTTTTTATTACCTGGATTGGAATGCCGGCTGAAAACGAAAAAAAAACATCAGGACTCACAAAACTGGCCTTGATCCTGCCTGTCAGAAATGAAGCGATGAATTTACAAGCCTGCCTGAATAGTATCTCTGAACAGGATTATCCGCAAGACTTGTTTGAATTGATTGTGGTTGATGATGACTCAAACGACAGGACGGGAGAGATTGTCAACGAGTTCATTGCATCGGGGCGGATCAGGAACATAAAGTATGTGTATCTGCCGGATGAACCTGGAGTGAAGGCCCATAAAAAAAGGGCTCTGACCGCCGGGATACAAGAAACCGATGCAGAGCTCATTGTAACAACTGACGCAGACTGTGTTGCAGGGAAATTCTGGTTGTCTGCCATTGTTTCTTTTTATAAACGGGAATCACCGGCTCTAATCATCGGGCCTGTCGCCTTTCAGGGTGAAGAGAATGTATTTGAACGGATGCAGTCGCTTGAGTTTTCTGGTCTGCAATTGGTGACAGGCGCGTCTGCCGCTTTGGGCAGCCCCCTGATGTGCAGCGGGGCGAACCTCGCATACCCGCGGACAGTTTTTGAAGAAGTGAAAGGATATGAAGGCGATGAGGTAGCATCGGGAGATGATGTTCTGCTCATGAAACGGATTGCACAAAAACATTCCGGATCCATCCGCTTTCTCAAATCGGTGCAGGCAATCGTGTATACATCTCCTCAAAAGACATTTCCTGCATTTCTGCAGCAAAGAAAAAGATGGTCTTCCAAATTCAGAAAATACGGAACAGGACCCATCGCCGGAGTGGCGGTTCTGGTATTCCTCTGCAATCTGCTGTTTCTGGCGGGAGGCCTTGTTGCCATATTCACTCCGGCATTTGGCCGGGTTTATCTAATTCTTGCCGTCGCTAAGCTCATAATTGACTTTTTAATCTTATTTTTAGCCACATCTTTCACAAACCGGAAGAAGCTATTGTGGGTCTATCTGCCTGAACTGTTTTTTTACTCTTTCTATGTTGTTTTGATAGCCTGGCTGGGCCTTCAAACACAGTATAGCTGGAAAGGACGGCAAAATGAACAGGTCCGGACGTCAGATTGAATGCCGGACATATGTGCGGATACCGGAAAAGGAATCCGCACAAGAAAATCTGGGGTTGATTTAAAGCCGGCAAGGCATGCATGCGACAAACGAGCATTATTCGAAATCACTTTCCTACTTCGCCTGGCAAAGGCTGAAGCGAGACAAGCTAGCCATGTCGGGCCTGCTTGTCATTTGCCTTTCCATCCTGATTTCCTTGCTTGGCTATCTCATTGTACCCGATTCCACACCCGATTCGAATATGCAGATTTTGCAGGTGGGCCTGAAGCCACCTGGTTTTCATATTCAGATGCTTATGGTACGGAAAAACCGTGCTTCGGAAAATGTGAATGTGTTTCAGAAAATGTTTGTGGGGGAAGTAAGCGACTACGATGTGCCACGGCCCATTCATGAATATCGTTTTGAAGGCAATGACATTGTACTGGAAGAATATACCGGCAATTCACCCAATAATGGAACAGAAGTCCGGTTTAATGTGGCCGATGTTATTTATGCGATCAATTATAATTTACCTGTCGTAAACCGGGTGGATGAGGGATTCATCGAGTTTTATGTCATGGGAAACAATCAGAAACTGAAGAAAAACATTCGGGAACTCCGGGCCCAGCTGATCAAGAACAATATTGTGAATCAAAAATACATTCTGGGAACCGATCGCTCGGGCCGGGACATGCTAAGCAGACTGATGATTGGTACCCGTATTTCCCTGCTCGTGGGCCTGATCTCTGTCATCATCTCCATTGTTATCGGACTTTTACTGGGCGCTATCGGCGGGTATTTCAGGGGATGGGTGGATGACGTGATCATGTGGTTCATCAATGTGGTTTGGTCGATCCCAACCCTGTTGCTTGTCATTGCCATCACGCTTGTGCTTGGAAAAGGAACCTGGCAGGTTTTCGTGGCAGTGGGTCTTACCATGTGGGTGGATGTGGCGCGCGTTGTAAGAGGCCAGATCCTGAGCCTGCGTGAACAGGAATTTATTGAAGCCGGAAGAGCACTGGGATATACACATTCAAGACTTATTTTCAGGCACGTGCTACCCAATATTATGGGGCCCGTGATTGTTATCGCTGCCGCTAATTTCGCGGATGCCATTCTTATTGAGGCGGGACTTAGTTTCCTTGGAATCGGAGCCCAGCCGCCGACACCTTCCTGGGGTGCAATGATCAATGAAAACAGAGGTTATATTCTGGTTGACGGGGGAGCGTATCTGGCAATTCTTCCGGGGCTTTGTATCATGATCATGGTGCTTGCATTCATGCTGGTTGGTAACGGCCTGCGCGATGCGATCGATACAAAAGCCGTGGATGATGAACCATTGCCCGTTCCGGCTCATTGAAAGCGGTTAAGAACCATCGAAAATAATGATCTTAAAGGCATCCTGTAAGTTTGTTTTTTTAAGATACCTTTTTTTATTTTGAATGAAGAACAGTACCGGAAAATCTCTCCGAATTAATTTTCATTTTCTCAGCGGGCATCCCTGATTTTTGTATTTTAGTAGACTAATAAAACTCACCCATGCACATAGCCATTGCCGGAAATATCGGATCAGGAAAAACCACGCTCACTACATTGCTGGCAAAACATTATGGATGGCAGGCGCATTTTGAAGATGCGGATGACAACCCATACCTGAACGATTTTTACGAGGATATGCAGCGGTGGTCTTTCAACCTCCAGATCTATTTCTTAAACAGCCGTTTCAGCCAGGTTCTCGATATCCGCAAAAGCGGCAAGAACGTGATTCAGGACCGGACCATTTTTGAAGATGCCCACATCTTTGCTCCCAACCTTCATGCCATGGGTCTGATGACAACCCGTGATTTTGAAAACTACTTTTCCCTGTACCGGCTGATGGAGTCTCTCATCGCGGCCCCCGATCTGCTGATCTATCTGAGAGCTTCCGTACCTACTCTGGTAAACAATATCCAGAAACGTGGCCGGGAATACGAAAACTCCATCCGCATTGACTACCTGAAGAGACTGAACGAGCGTTACGAAGCCTGGATCTCCACTTACGAGCAGGGCAAGCTTCTCATCATCGACATCGACGACAATAAATTCCCTGAAAACGCGGAAGACTTGGGTAAAGTCATCATGAAAATTGATGGCGAGATCAACGGACTCTTTTAATTCAATACATCAAGGCCGGATTGTTTGGACTGAGAAAATCCTAACCTGGATCGGGAAAGCTGAACGCTTTCCTGAGTTCCCCCTCATTGCAATCAGCGGTTTGCCTTTTA